>JAGMAN010000035.1 GCA_023130215.1 bacterium | reverse complement strand
TAGAACCCCTTTGGGAATCTTAGCTCCCAATTTTTGAAACCTCTTCGGATCTTTCAGAAAGTCAATGATCTCCTGCAATTCCTGTTTAGCCTCATCTTCTCCGGCTACATCTTTAAAGGTGATTTTGGGATGGTCCTCGGTCAAAAGCTTAGCCCGGCTCTTCCCGAAAGCTAAAGCCCGGCTGCCTCCAGCCTGCATCTGGCGAATGAAGAAGACCCAGAGGAGGCCGAGGAAGAGAACAGGAATAAGGAGGTTGAACAACAGTCCCTTCCACATCCTGGATTCGGAGGAATTAACGCTTACTCCCTTCTCATTCAAAACATCCACCAGTTCTTTATCTTCAAAGGGAAGACGGGTTTTGAAAAATTTAAAAGGAATCTCCCGCTTACTTCTCTCATCGTAAAATGTGGATCCCTGCTTCAGCTCCCCCCTTATATCTAATTCAGTGAAGTCCGCTGAGAGCACATTTTTAGAAGGTATCTTTGGATCTTTGCCACCCAACTCCTCAATGAACCGGCTATAGGTTATCTCCGGTTGAAATCTCTGGAGATTCTTGGTCAGATTAAAAAAGATGATTACTGCTAATCCCGTTATGAGAACAACCACAAAGTTCTTCGGAAAAGTTTTTTTAACCTTTTTCTCCACCACTTTACTACCTCCTGTCAAACTATACCATACCTTCGGTCAGAAAACAAGAAAAAACGCTTCCTTTACAGGATTTCTACTTTCAACACCCTTTTCGTCCTCTCACTGACCTTTGCCTTCTCAGCTCTTCTATGACCGACCACCCAGAGGATATCCCGGCCCTTCCTCTGGACGAGCAGGGGAGTTCTCTCCCTCTCTTCCCGGGGTATCTTTTCATCAATGAAGAATTCCTTTAAGCTTTTCCTTCCCCTCATTCCCATCGGCTGAAACCTATCTCCCCGTCTTCTATTACGAATCATCAAGGGAGGTTCTATCTCATTGAGGTCAAAGTAAGCCTTCTTTGAGGAGGAGCTTTTCCGCAGCTCCCCTACTCGTCCAATGCTCCTTCGGTTCAGGAGGGAACTTCGCAGAGTTAAGTTAAGCTCCTCAATTCCTGCCTCTCCCGGGATTGGTAACTTGTAACTGTATTTTACACTTGTCTTGGGCTCCTTGCCCTGGGAGATAAGAACTTTTTGGTAGATGCACTTCACTACAATCTCTTTTGTCAGATGAACCTCGGAGCCTGTCCGACCATGATTAACTATGTTAAGGACTTCTCTTAGATGGCTTAAGGTTATCCCCCGGAGATTCCCCTTTACCAGCTCAATGCTGCGGCGCAATATACGCCTCTGCATAGAGGGGTGAAGTTTCCTTAAGCTAATTAGGTTGATTTCCACCCGGTTGTCTCCTTCTACCCTGGCCACCTTTTGAAAGATCCTCTCCTGGATCTCAATCAGGTAGTCCTCATCAGCCTCTAAAATCTGAGACATGCCCGAGAGAACGGATTTGATATTGGGATTGTAGTCTCTGGCCAGAAGGGGAATCAGCTTCAATCTTATCTTGTTCCGCAGATAGACCGGCTTCAGATTGGAAGCATCCACTTGCACTCGAAGGCTCTCCTCCCTTAAATAATCCTTAATCTCAGACCTGTTCACTTCAATCAGTGGACGAATTATCAGACAGTTCTCCAGTGGCCTCACGGCTGGAATGCCGGCCAATCCCTTCAGTCCTGAGCCCCTCAGCATCCACATCAGAACCGTCTCCACTTGATCATCAGCCGTCTGGCCAAGAGCAATCTTATTGGCCCCCGCTTTCTCTGCCACATCCTGAAGGAACTTATATCTCACCTGGCGGGCTCCTTCCTCGGGAGAGAGATGCTTTCTTCTTACGAAAGCAGGCACATTCCTCTTTCTCATCGTAAAGGGTAGAGAAAACTTTTTGGTCAGCTCCTTTACATAAAGAGCATCTTCCTCTGCTTCCTTTGCCCGAAACATATGGTTGAGGTGGGCAACCTGCAGGGAGAAATTGAGCTCCTGACTTAGGCAGGCAAGAATACTGAGTAAGGCGACCGAATCCGGCCCTCCCGAGACAGCTACTACCAGGCGGTCTCCCGGTTCTAACATCCTGTATCTAACAATCGTTCGCCGAACTTTCTCCTTCAGCAATTGACTTGCTCCAGTATAAGATGATGATTTTTCAAGCTTTTGTCCGCGAATTGGGGGAGATAAAAAGGATTGACTTTTTATTGTTTATCGGGGAATAACCTCATAAATCTTTCTGTCGTTTACTGGCCCTTCAACTTTTCTGCCTTACTGCTATCCTTATATCACATTCCTGAAGCGAAATCAAGAAAATTCTACAGGTTGTTTTCTCAAATTCTATTTCCTTTATTTCTTTCAGATTAACCTTGCCGCTTCCCAGTTCAAGTCACCTGCATATTTTCCGTCGGTCATGTCGTTTAATTCTTTCCGGCTGTCTCTCACTCCCCTATGATTTTCACCAACACCCTTTTCCTGCGGCGGCCGTCGAATTCACCGTAGAAAATCTGCTCCCAGGGTCCGAAGTCAAGTCTGCCTTTAGTAACAGCTGCCACAACCTCACGGCCCATTACCGTCCTCTTCAGGTGGGCATCGGCATTGTCTTCTCCAGTCAAATTATGCCTGTATTGGGATGTAGGCTCGTGGGGAGCAAGTTTCTCAAGCCACCCTTCAAAATCCTGGTGCAGGCCGCCCTCATCGTCATTTATGAATACACTTGCCGTTATATGCATGGCATTAACCAGGCATAACCCTTCCTTTATCCCGCTCTTTCTCAGGCATTCTTCAACTTTGGGTGTTATATTAATGAGTTCTCTGCTTCGGCGGGTGTTAAACCATAAATGTTCGGTGTAAGCTTTCATGATGTCCCCCCTCCATTCCTCGCACAATTGATAAATCTTGATACCATAATCGCCCCCTCTTATTCTTAATCCGGCTTTATTCCTTCATTGTTTTTCTAAGGCAGCAAATATCTCCCCGGCCAATTGTTCCTTTTTATCTACAACCGGACAGGCAACCTCCACCTGGGTCTTCTGTTTATCTATCTCCTTGAAGAATATTCCTGCTGTAGTTGTGTCGGTCCGGCTCATATAAAACGCAATCAAATCCTTTCTTCTGGTATATACATAAGCTTCCATCTCAGATAACTCTTCCTCTACCATCCGGTAGCAACTGTCGTAATCATAATCAACAATCTTGACTATGGCTTTATCCCTCACATCTTCAATCTCCTTAACGGAGATTCCCAGAAATCCCTTTGCTTTCTGCCCTAAAGAAGCGCAACCCGCTAACGCTATAAGCCAACAACCTAATAACCCAATAACCAATATTCGTCTCATTTCCTGCCTCCTGTCTGTCCCCTTTTTTTATCATGGATTAAAATAATTACTCACTTCATCACTTCTTCACCAATCTTTCTTTTATACTGTTTCCCTTTTTCCGTTAACCTGTACTTTTGCTTACTGCTCTTGGGTTTGCCAGGTATTGTCATTTCGATAAGACCACCTTTTAATCCAGGCATTAGATATGCTTCCCTAAAGTGTTCTTCGTGCTTTAATCCTAAAGCTTCTTGCATTTTCAATAGCGACAAACGAATAATTCAAAAACCGGTCTGCTTCAGGGCGGTCAGGATGCTTGATAATCTTTTCCGCTATCACCTGGTTGCGAATATGCGCCAATGCCTCCTGTAACATTATATGAACCGGCCCTGTAAATATCTTCTCAGAAAAAGAGTCCGCTCCTGGGCCTTCAGGGAAATGAACAACATCTATCTGTGTTTGAGGGAAAAATACACCCGGCGCATTGTTAAAAATAAAGATGTTAGCTTTTCTCCCCCTGCCTTCGCGCAAAACTGATATTACTTTCTCTTGTTTTGGTGCAGATACATGTTGCTACTTCACGATTTTGAGGATTTCCTTGAACCGCTCACCCTCTGCCACTTCGAGTAGTTCAAATAGAGCGGTTTCTGTACTTGTCAGGCTGACGCCTGCGTCTCTCATTTTCTGCAAGCCAACTTCTTTATTCTGTGCCGTTCTTGAAGAAACAGCATCTGTCACAACCTGGACTTCATAGCCCTGGCTCAGCAAACCTATTGCTGTTTGGTATATGCAGATATGGGTCTCAATACCCGCAAGCAGGACCTGACGGCAAGCGGTAGCTTTCAGTGCCTGGACAAAATAATCGTTCCGACAGCAATTGAAGCTCAACTTAGCAATGGGCTGAACATCGGACAAGAGGTCTGCAATCTCTGGAATTGTCGGACCTAAGCCCTTGGGGTTCTGCTCAACCCATATTATAGGTATCCCCAGAACCCGAATTCCTCTGATGACCTTCCGGAGGTTCTCAAAGAGAGCCTCCTTCTCATGCATCAAGTGTGCCAGTTTGCCCTGGACATCAACAACTGTTAGGATGGTCTTCTCCGCCTTCAGCATGCTCTGCCCTATTCTCCAACCAGTCTCAAAAATTCTTTCACATTCATATAGGCGTCAGTGATAGCTCTTTCTCTGAAACATAGCGATTCAATTCCATGTTAAAATCTTATGAGTTGTTTGCGTAGATATTCTGCCTGTTCTTTGCCCCTTGCCGGATATTTAATTAAGTCAAGATATAATTGGATATTACCAATAATAGGGCTTCTTTTTACTTTCCTTAACCCATAAAATACGCCTTCATCATAAGGAGTAATCAGGTGGAAATTTGCTCCTACTTCCACTTCTCTTAAGTCTAACTTCTCCCTCCACATTTCAATATCTCCTTGCACATAAAGATAAATATCAGAAAATCGTGCAATATAAGGAGCAACAATAGAAGCGGCAGAAAGCAGGGTTAGCCCACATTTCAATTTTAGCAACCCGGAAACATCGTTTATTCTTTTAAATAAGATGGCAAAGTCCTTTTCAAGAGTGTATAGGTTTACTATTTTGTTCTGGGAAAAGCTATATACAGAAGCCCACCTATCCAATAAACCTGCCCCATCTTTCAACTGGAAACCCTTACGTTTTTGTTTCTCCATGTAACCTTGATTGACTAATGCATTTAGCACCTCACTGGCATAACCTAAACTAACCTCCGATTCCTGAGACAATTCACTAATGAGCCATCTTTCTCTATTGACATTTTCAAGTAATACACGAATAATACGTGTTGCCTTGGGTGAAAAAATTTCAACAATCTCCCTTTTCTCCACATGATTTCTTTCTTTCACTCTCCTGTCTATCAAGACATCACTAAAAGAAAGATAGACATTGCCCTGTAAATCCATAAATCCCACTTCATTTTGCCGGCAGATCTCGGCGCTTCTTTGACTGATGTAAGGACCAAGGATAATCGGATATCCCTTTTTATACTTTTCCATTCTCTTCAGTTGTGCTATCGCAGGTAATATATGACTGGGAGAACCCAGAGATTTTGCTTCGCAGATAAAGATATATTCTTTGCCTTTGATTCTGCCAGTAAATAAGAAATCAGCTCTTGCATCTCCTATTTTAACATTTGCTTGAATATCCTTGACTTCCAATTCAGGCAGCACTTGCCTAAGATTGTCTTGTAACTTACTTTTTCCTAACTCTTTTATTTTC
This sequence comes from bacterium, assembly GCA_023130215.1. Taxonomy (GTDB): domain Bacteria; phylum NPL-UPA2; class NPL-UPA2; order NPL-UPA2; family JAGMAN01; genus JAGMAN01. The sequence continues at coordinate 4,190 of JAGMAN010000035.1, read as the reverse complement.
ATGGCATTAGGCACATAATCCTATATTTCGTTTATAAACGAAATAGCCTCCACAGTGAAATATACCACAATACTGCTCACTTGTCAACCCCGTTAGCTCTTACTGAATCTATCATATATATTGTCATTGAACGCACCCAGAAACTGCGTAACAAGCAGCCCCCGAAACCCTTTTGAATTTAAAGCGACCTTAGCCATTTTCATTTATCCCAGAAATTTCCCCTCTCCCCTTGCGGGAGAGGATTAAGGTGAGGGGGCTCTACTCTTTCGCGCGAGCGAGCATTTCCCGGGCGTGTTTTACAGCAGTCTGGGTTTCTTTTTCACCGCTCATCATTTTTGCAAGCTCTTCTACGCGCCCGTCGCCGTTGAGACAACCAAGCTCTACAACGGTGCGGTTATCCCTGACCTTCTTTGAAACCTTGAAATGGTAATCGCCGAAAGAGGCAATCTGGGGAAGGTGGGTGATGAGGATAACCTGCCTGTCCTGCGACAGTTCTTTAAGTTTCCTGCCCGTGACAGTGCCCAGCCGGCCGCCTATCTGCGCATCTATCTCATCAAAGATAAGAACAGGTATCGGGTCAACTTTCGTCAGAGCTTTCTTAAGGGCAAGCATCACCCTCGACGCTTCACCCGAAGATATTATTTCCTGCAGGGGCTTTAAATCCTCACCGACGTTAGGACTTATATAGAATACAACCTTATCTTGCCCGTTGCGGTTTATTTCTGCTTTTTCTATGCGGCAATCAAACTGAACACGCCGAATGCCGAGTTCCTTGAGTTCTTTTTCAATGGTCTGATTCAAATCTCCTGCGGTCTTTTTGCGTTTTACGGTTATTTTCCGGGCAGACTGTTTCAGTCCCTTATGCGCCAGCTTGATTTTATCCTGCAGTTGTGTATCATTATTCTCTAAGTTAACCAAAAGGTCATACCTTTGTCCAGCCTCCTCATAAAACTTACGCGCATCCTCGATCGTGGGCCCGTATTTTCGCAGTATCTCATAGTAAATATCGTGTCGTCTGTTAATCTCGTTCGCTTCATCCGGCTGGAAAGAGAGCCCGTCAAGATAATTTCTGAGAGTGGATAATAACTCAGAGCTGTCTTCCTGAATCCGCATCAGAATATCCGCAAACCCGGCTGTTGCCTCATCGATATCGTTCAGGGACTTCATGGAGACAAAGGCTCTACCCACAGCATCGGTTATTCCTGTCTGTTCGTTCTCCAGTATATCAATCATCTGGCTGGCGCATTCATAGAGCTTCTCCGCATTGTTTACACGCGTATGCTCCTGCAGGAGCTCTTCATATTTGGCTGTATCAAGCGGGATCTGCTCAAGCTCCTTTATCTGATATCTTAACATATCCTCTTCGCGCTCGCGATTCTCAGCAAGAGCGCGCAACTCATTCAGTTCCTTCTGTAATTGCGAATACCCATCATACCTTTGGACATAATCCTTCCTCACTCCATCCGGGGCACAAAGCCTGTCCAGAATACCGATGTGTGAGTCTTCCGAAAAGAGCATCTGGTGCTCGTGCGGACCGTGGAAATCAACAAGATGATTGCCGACCTCTTTTAACCGGGAAACTGTCACCGTAAATCCGTTTATCTTGTTCCTGCTGCGGCCGTCCGGCAGATATGTCCGGTTTATGATGAGGATAGGTTCACTATCCTGGATATACTCCGAGAAAACCGGCAATTTCCTGAGTTGTTCATCCACCAGTTCAAAAACGGCTTCAACAATGCATGGTTTGGCCGGATCACGCACCTGTGTGCCCTGCAGACGTTCGCCCAGGCAAAAACGCAGTGCGTCTACAAGAATGGACTTGCCGGCGCCGGTCTCACCCGTAAATATATTCAACCCCTTGCAAAATTCCACGGTCAGCCGGTCAATCAATGCAAAATTCTGTATAGTGAGCTCAGATATCATTCCCTAACCCCATGAATATCCAGTATGAGAGCATCCCTGAATCTCGCCTGCAATTATAACCTCAATACGGCAAATAATCAAGCGCATAAAAATCATCTGAAAAACCGAATCGATTTTTTCCCCCGCCCATAACCTCCTCAAAGTAGCCTAATTTCCAAGAATTTTTCAAGAAAGTTTGACTTTTGCCTGATTTCTGGCTATAATGTAAGAAAGAAAGGTAGCCAGTATGACTGGGATGAGAGACCCAAGCAGGATGCGTCAGCGGGCAGGAAAGCTTCAGAGGGAGCGTTATCGGCTGGAAAACGAGAATCTTCGCATCCGGGATATGATAAAGGGCACTGTCATAAAGCACTACAAGAAGTGCGGCAGGAAGGTGTGCATCTGCAGAGAGGGTAAGCTTCATGGTCCTTACTGGTATCTATCCTTTAAGGAAGCAGATAAATCAAATCTTAAGTATATAAATATAAAAGACTTGCCAAGAATAGTTCGTCTTGCCGGAAACTATAAGAGGTTCCAGTCCAATATAACCAAGATTAATAGGATAAATAGGCAGATTACAGAACTCATGGGGGATATTCGGGAGATACTGTTATCAAGGAGGGGGAAGAAATAGATGGCAGATTATAAACTAATGAAAGAAAATGGGGCATATGTAAGGAAGATGCTAAAGAAGTCTAAATATGATGACGCCTCTCTGACAGGATGGGGAAGACTGGATGAACTGGTAGCTGTAATGGGCCTGTTCAAGGTGTTTGATATCTTTTCTGAGATAAAGGTAGATGTAAGAGAAAACTGTGAGATTCCTCGCTGGTTCATCAATAACACCCTTGCCTTAAAATTAGTTTTAGGAGAAAGAGGAATTAACTCCATTCAGGATGGAATGTTTAAAGACCCTGGTGTATTAAAGATTCTGGGCTGCACAGCCAGGGAGACAAGGGAAGGTTTTGATCCAGACAGGAACAAGGAAGAAAATAAACCCTGCAACATTGACAGCCTCAAATACTCAATAGAACACACCGACTCCAAAGAATTTGAAGAAGCTTTCCGTAAGCACAGGCGTCAAGTCTGGAAGCATAAGTCTCTGAGGACATACACCTATATTATGGATGCTACCAAGATGGTCGTCTATGGAGACTATGAAGGGGCAGGGGTAATGACCACCACTGAGGAGGTCTTGCAAAAAGATGGAACGGTGAAGCTTAGGAAAAAAAGACAGAAAGGATTTAAACTTGTTACCTTAAATAGATTAGTGGAGGGACAGATAATTGCGGAAGCTGTAAGGCTCTTGCCGATAAATGAGCATGAGATTACTGTAAGCGATGATCTGATTGATGAGATACTTGATGAAAGAGGAGAGGGAGCTATAGAACTCCTGCTCATTGACCGTGGCTTTTTAGATGGGAAAAGGATTAAGAGGTGGAGAAAGAAAGGGGTTCACGCAATTGTTCCTCTTAAAGAGAACATGCAGATCCGTAAAGACATGCAAGGCTTAGTAAAGATTAAGGGTGGTATCAAAGCTGAGAGAAAAGAGTTAACTGTATGGGGATTTAAGGACCTTGAGACGCTGGATAGTTATGATGGCAAATTAAATGGGCTACTTGTTACAAGATACAAAAGCAAGACAGTTAAAGAGAAATACCAATGGGGATTTATTACAACATTGCCGGTTGAAACTGAGGAGCAAGTACTTGAAGCTTTTGATGAGTATGATGATAGGTCTCTTGTAGAGAATAAGCAGTACAGGGAACTAAAACAGGGTTATTTCCTCAAGCATTTCTCTGGTAAGACGGCCTCTTCGGTTAGCTACCATATCCACTTTAGCCTGATCATGATGAATGTTGTTTCTTTGTATAAGATCACAAACATGGATAGATATGAAGGACTGCTTGACAAAGGCATCCGCCTAATCCGAAGACAATATCTTGGTCCAAGGATACAAATTATCGTTTATGTTGATAGTTACTACACTGTATTAGACTTTCTTGAGTTCATGAACCTCCTTGGCAGGCCACCAACGGGAAAGCTTGATGATGTCCGAATGCGTTTTCTGCCCTGGTAGTCTTCCCTCCTTGCTTCACATAGCAAGCTGCAGGGAGAATTCTGTCTTTAAATGGCCAGGACTGATATTTCTCCCCTTCGCATATTTCCTTGGCCGCCCTTCTGTTGCCAATTTCCTACTTTCCCCCTCCCCTCGCTCCATTGGCCTCCACTAACACTGAGTTTGACTCCCCCGACGACAAGCTAAAAAAATCGATTCGGTTTTTCAG
>JAGMAN010000034.1 GCA_023130215.1 bacterium | reverse complement strand
ATATATGATGTTATTATTATTGGAGGTGGGCCAGCTGGTTTAACTGCCGGGCTTTATACCTCAAGGGCGAGGCTAAGGACTTTATTAGTTGAGAAGTTAGCTGTCGGCGGGCAGGCTCTTACCACAGATGCAGTTGAGAACTATCCTGGTTTCCCTGATGGGATTGAAGGCCCTCAACTGCTTGACAAATTTAAAAGACAGGCAGAAGTTTTCGGTCTGCAGTTTGGTTCCGGAGAGGTTAAAAATATCAGGAGGCAGAAAAAGCATGGTCTTGATATATGGCAAGTAGCAGTTGAGGATAAAACCTTAGAGGCTTTAGCCGTAATTATCGCTGTCGGGGCCAGGCCTAAAGAATTGGGTGTGCCAGGCGAGAGTGATTTGCGCGGTAAAGGGGTGTCTTACTGTGCTACCTGCGATGGCCCTCTATTTCGCAATCAGGATGTGGTAGTTGCCGGTGGGGGAAACCAGGCAGTGGAAGAGGCCCTGTTTCTGTCGAGATTTGCCGGCAAGGTCATCCTGATTCATCGCCGGGATAGGTTGAGAGCAACCAGGATTTTACAGGAGAGAGCCCTTTCTCATAAGAAGATTAATTTTATCTGGAATTCAGTAGTCACTAAAATCCTGGGCGAGGGGAAAGTGAAAGGGGTAAAGACAAGAAATGTAAAGACAGAAGAGGAGAATGATATTCTCTGTAGAGGGGTATTCATCTTTGCTGGAATGATTCCTAACACTGAATTCTTGAAGGAAACAGTTGAGATGGATGGGGAGGGCTACATTATTACTGATGAAAGCATGAAGACATCAGAGAATGGCCTATACGCCTGCGGTGACTGCCGGCAGAAACTTCTGCGTCAGATAGTGACCGCCTGCGGCGATGGAGCTACAGCCTCCTTTTCCGCCCAGCAATATGCAGAAGAGTTAAAAGGTTAAAGTGATTAACGCGAGTTTTTAGGGAGGGCCTCTGATGTTAAGAGAAATGCTGAAATCTAAGATTTGCAGAGCAGTGGTTACTAAAACGAAGTTGAATTATGAGGGAAGCATCGGCATTGATAAGTTGCTTCTCATAGAAAGTGATATTTCTCCAGGCGAAAAGGTCCATGTCCTTAATTCCAACAGTGGAGAGAGATTTGAGACCTATGTTATAGAAGAGAAGGAGGGCTCAGGCACTATCAGCCTTTATGGTCCAGCGGCAAGATTAGGGCAGGCCGGCGATGAGGTTTACATTCTCTCCTATGCTATGGTCACTGATGAGGAGATTGGAAGGATAAAGCCCAAAATAATATCTTTGGATAAAAACAACAGGTTAGTTAAAAGTCCAAAGTAATTACAACAAGGCCTGCTATAAGACCTCAGGGGTTCATTTTAGGGTATCAAGCTATGATTAAAGAGAATGTGCAGAGGATATTAAATGAGTTGTCAGAAGGAGTAGAATTGGTAGGAGCAGCCAAAACGAGAACCGCCGACGAGATTTTAGAGGCGATAAATGCTGGGGTGAAGATTATTGGAGAGAACTATGTCCAGGAGGCAGAAAAAGTATTTGAAGTGATAGGAAGAAAAGCAAGATGGCACTTCATTGGGCACCTGCAGAAGAACAAGGTAAAGAAAGCAGTGGCCATTTTTGATATGATAGAGACGGTTGATTCCCTGGAGATGGCGAGAGAAATTGATAAGAGATGTAGTCAAGCAAGTAAGATAATGTATGTATTAATTGAAATAAACAGTGGCAGGGAAAAGCAAAAATTCGGAGCACTGCCAGAAGATGCTATAAAATTGATAGAAGAGGTCTCCAACCTTCATAATATAAAGGTGATGGGGCTTATGACTATGGGTCCTCGTTTTGGAGACCCTGAAGATTCCCGGCCTTATTTTGTAGAAACAAGAAAGATATTTGAAAGAATCAAGAGTTTGGATATACAGAATGTTGAGATGAGATATCTTTCTATGGGGATGAGCAATTCTTGCAAAGTGGCCATAGAGGAAGGGGCAAATATGGTGAGGATAGGAACCTTGATATTTGGGGGGAGGAAGTGAAAAGAGCAAGCTATTAATGGCTAATATTCTTCTGTCTTCTCTCTCAGGGATTCTCCTGGTCTTATGCTTCCCGAAATTTGATTTGGAAATTCTGGCCTGGGTGGCTCTGGTTCCCCTGCTCTTAGTTATAAGAAATAAAGATGGTAAAGAAGCCTTCATTCTATCCTGCCTGTGCGGGGCCATTTTCTTCACTGGATTGCTCTACTGGATAGGAACAGTTACTGCCTATAATAAACTTGCTCCCTTAGGGTTGCTCCTCCTGATTTCATATTTATCCCTCTATTTTGGCTCCTTTGGACTCCTTCTATCACTTATCAAAAATCAAAAATACAGGAAGCAACATCACTTCTTATCTATTAAGGATTATTCAAATGCCTCAAGAAAGCGTTTGCTTGTTAACTGTCTCCTGGTTCCTTCCCTTTGGGTTTCGTTGGAATTTATCCGCTCTCACCTATTCTCCGGATTCCCCTGGGGGCTGATTGGTTACTCCCAGCATCTCAACCTTCCCCTAATCCAGATCTCGGCTTTCACTGGAGTTTATGGGGTCTCCTTCTTAGTTGTCTTAGTCAATGTGGCCATAAGCGAAAGTGTCTCTATGGTCAAAGACTGGAAACTACTTAACCGGCCTACCCCATTTAGAAAAGATTCTCTGGCACGGTTTAGAAATTCATTTCTAACGGGTCTTGTTATTAGTTGCCCTTTACTGGTTGCTTTCTTCCTATTAGGTGGCTCCCTCTTCTACGGTAAGAGTGTCTTACGAGAGGGGATGAAAGGAAAAAGGTTGAATGTAGCCATCGTTCAGGGAAATATCCCTCAGGAAGAGAAATGGGACTGTGAGCGGCAGGAAGATGTCTTGGCAATCTATAGTAAGTTGACCAGGGAAGTATCTAAAGAAGCTCCTCAGCTAATCGTCTGGCCGGAGACCGCCCTTCCTAGTTATCTGCCCGAGGACCGTCAACTGTTAGATAAGATTTTCGGCTTAGCCAGGGAAGCAAATGCTTATATTCTCCTGGGCACGGCTCGCCGGGAGTATTCCTACCAGCAGAAATGTTTCAATAGCGCCTTTTTGATTTCGCCTTCCGGTGAAGTGGAAACTGTCTATAATAAGATTCACTTAGTCCCATTCGGAGAATTCGTCCCCCTGGGAAGACTTTTCCCGCAGTGGGAGAGAGCTATCCTCCCCGAAGGAGGATTTGAGCCAGGAAAGGATTTTACTATCTTCAACTTACCCGGGAGCCGTTTTGCGACGCTCATCTGCTTTGAAGCTATCCTCCCTCATTTAGTGCGCCGCCTTGTCAGGAGAGGAGCTAATTTCATGGTCAATATTACCAACGACGCCTGGTTTGGGAGAACGGCTGGACCCTACCAGCACTTATCCATGGCACAGCTTCGGACAGTGGAGAACCGCATTCCCTTAGTGCGGGCCGCTAACACTGGTATCTCCTGTTTCATAGATTCCTTTGGCCGCACCCAGGTTCTGGAGGCTGAAGGCAAACAAATATTTGTAAGAGGCGTCCTCATTAAAGAGATAGTCATTCCCGAAACCCAAACCTTCTATGCCAAATGGGGAGATGTCTTTGTCTATGGATGTCTCCTCTTGGCTCTTCTCAGCCTTGCTCCAGCCATCTGGAAATTAATACATTGAAACCAGCCATTATTTAGACTATATCATATGAGGTAAAGACTTAACTATATGAAGTTTCGGTCTTAGCCCAGCGGAGCGGATTTTTTCTTGCCAGCAGGGCTTAAAAGTAGTATGATAAATTCAAATAAATCAAAGGCCTTACGCGAACAGAAGTGTGACAAGTTCGGTATGCTCACAGATATAACTCAGAAAATAGCGGAAAGAACTTACAGCGCGTCTATAATCGTGCATAAGCGAAATACTTCGCAAAATATACCAATTGGAAAGCATAAACGAAGCAGTTCGGTTATTTTAAGTTATATGAAATTCGGCATAATAATGGGAAAATACATCTAAGGGAAGATTGAAAATGGAAGAAGTAGATATTGCTATTATCGGAGCAGGTGTCGTTGGTCTATCTATTGCCTCGCGAGTTGCAAAGAAAAATAAAAATGTTGTTCTTGTCGAGAGGCATGATGGATTTGGAGAGGAAACGAGTAGCCGCAACAGTGAAGTTATCCATGCGGGAATTTATTACCCCGAAGGCTCCCTTAAGGCTAAGCTTTGTGTGGAAGGTAACGGGTTGCTCTATCAAATTTGCGAAGAAAATAGTATTCCATACAAACGCATAGGGAAGCTGATTGTGGCCATTAACGAGGAGCAGGTAAATGGTTTGGAAGGTCTTTTAGAGAAGGGAAGAAAAAGTAGGGCAAGGGATATAAAAATAATATCCTCAAAAGAAGTTCAGAAGATTGAGCCTCATATCAGTGCCCGCGCAGCTATCTTATCACCTTCCTCAGGGATTATTGATTCCCATCGCTTAATGAAATATTTTGAGATTACAGCTAAAAATAATAATGCAAGCATTGCCTATGGATGTGAGGTCAAAACAATAGAGAAGACCCCCAAAGGCTATCAGGTTGGCATTGAGGATACTGACGGAGAGACATTTTTCTTCCTTACAAAAATCCTTGTTAATAGCGCAGGGTTAGAATC
>JAGMAN010000033.1 GCA_023130215.1 bacterium | reverse complement strand
GAGCAAAGGTCATGTTAAAAGTTGGGATTATTGGATTGGGTTTTATGGGCCGGATGCATTTAGAAACATACCTGAAACATCCAGATGCAGAATTAGCCGCTGTTTCGGATAAAAGGCCGCAAAAGCTTAAAGGAGACCTTTCCGGCGGCGGTAATATTGCCACCGAGCAGGACATGTTTGACTTTTCCGGGATAAGGTGTCATGAAGACGCAGATGAATTAATCAAAGACGATAATCTGGATATAGTAGATATTTGTCTGCCTACCCATCTTCACGCAAAGTTTACGATTTCCGCCTTAGAGGCCGGCAAGCATGTTCTTTGTGAAAAGCCCATGGCCGGTTCCCTCAAAGAATACAACAGGATGATAGCGGCCAGTCAAAAGAACAATAAGAAACTTATGATCGGACAATGTCTGCGTTTCTGGCCGGAATATGAAGTACTCAAGGGCTATGTAGAAAACAAAAAATTGGGGGCGTTGACCGGGCTTTTCTGTTTCCGGGGCGGCGGCACCCCTATCTGGTCAGGTGAAAACTGGATACTGCAGGATGAAAAGGGAGGCGGAGCCGCCTTGGATATGCACATACACGACGTTGATCTGGTCAATTACCTGCTGGGTTTGCCTCAAAGGGTTTCATCGGCAGGAAAGAACACCGTCAAAGGCAGCGGTTATGATATTATCTCCACGAATTATGACTATCCTAACGGGCCTGTAGTCAATGCTATCTGCAGCTGGGTGCTCAACGGCGAGTTTGGGTTTAAGATGAGTTATTTGGCCGTGTTTGAGAAAGGCAACATTGTTTACGATTCTATGATGGACCCTGCTGTCAAAATCAATCCTGATGCAGGCAAAAGTTTTGTCCCGGAGCTATCACCGGGAAGTGGTTGGGGCAACGAGATAGACTATTTTGTTAAAACTGTTATAGAAAATACCTCTCTTAAGATAGTGCCGCCGGAATCAGCCCGCGATTCAGTACGCATAGCCCTGGCTGAAATACAATCGGCGCAGGAAAATCAGCCAGTAAAGATTGCCCGGACATAAATAAAAATAAAATCAGAAAAATAAAATTAACCGAGGTTATATCTGCTACCCAATTTGGACTAAATATCTGGCGAAAAACCCTCCCCTAAAATGTTGCATTTACGAGGGGAAAATTATTTGGGCTTACCCTATAGGTGTTTGTTAACATTCTTCCCGACGAGGGTTGGTTAAAAAGAGGGGCGAAATTAGATACAATTATCCGACGGACTCATGTCGGTCAGCATTTAATGCAATCTGGTTTTATTCACCAATTTTTTAATTTCTTGACAGAGCTCATTTCTTATGGTAGAATTTAAAACATGAGAAGATGTGGCAACAGATAAAACTGATAATGCTACTACAGGAGAAACGATTATTACTGTCCCACGTGATATGAGGGACAAGGGAAAATAAAAAGGGGGTTTTTAAGATGTCTAAGCAAGCCGCAACATTCCAGGAAGCATTAGATGTAATCGAATCATTGCCTGAGTATCAGCAAGAGGATCTTATTGATATTGTTCGCCACAGGCAAATAGAACATAGACGAGATCTGCTTGCAAAAAATATTAAGAAAGCAAGGGCAGAGTATGCTAAGGGAGAAGTTAAAGAAGGCACGGCAAATGAACTGATGAAAGATTTATCTGAAGAATGAGAACACTTATTTGGGGCAAAACCTTTAAGAGGGCATTTAAACGAACAATAAAAAAGCATCCAGATTTAAAGGAGGGTATTGAGGAGACTTTAAAGACTCTGACCAAAGATCCTTTTGTTCCGCGATTAGAGACACATAAACTTAAAGGTGAATTATCAGGATCATGGGCCTGTAGTGCTGGATACAACCTGCGAGTAGTATTTGATTTTGTAAAGAGCCAGCACCAAAAAGAGGACGATATTCTACTGATAGAAATTGGCACCCATGAGGAAGTGTATTAACTAATCCCCGTCCGTTTGGGTACGGGGCTGCTTGAGTAATAGATGCACCACTTACGCCGCCAGCCTTTCAATGTGCTACTCTGTTTCCACTTTTCAGTTAACTACCATTCTCGAGGATTTTGCTGCGTTTGTTACAGAATAAACTTTTTCTCGCATTTCGAGGTAAAAAAGACATTTTTTAGTCAGTCTTGCCACAGGTATGCTTAGGAGCCGGTAAATAGGTGGTTGTATTCGATTATAGGCACAGGGTTCTTCGGCGGTTTAATTGAAATCCCTTTTCCTTGACATCTACCCTAGAATATGGTACTGTCATACTGGGAGGTGAATAGTAATGTCATCAACTCTTCAAGAAGCAGTTCAGGCACTCAAGACGATCAAGGTTAAGCCTTGTATCCCCAGGAAGAAAAAGGTTGCTGATGAACTTCTGGGTAAATTTAAGGGAATTATTCCCGGGGGTAAGACCAGCACCCAATTTATCAAGGAGCTGAGAGCAAGTCTCTATGGAAAGATCAAATGAATCTATCCCATCCGTGATATTGGATACAGATGTCATAGTTAACTGGCTTACCAAGGAGCGAGAAACTGACACTGGCAGAGAACTCTGGAAAGCTCCACATAAGATAATTGGAATGGTTGAGACCAGGAAGATTAAAGGACTAACCTGTCTGACCACTCTGCTTGAACTGAGATATCTTCTCCGGCGCAAGAAGGAATATAATGAAGAGCAGGTTGAAACATACATTAGCCAGATTATGAGCATACTTGAGGTTATCGTCCCCGATGAGATAAGCCTCCTTCGGGCAAACAGGCTCCAATCGGAAAATCTATTAGATCCATTCTTTATCTGCTGCGGAACATATCCGGTGAATTTTCATTTATAAATTTGCTTATAGATGGCGTAGCTGGCCATTACCTTCTTTACATAGCGCTTGGGCTCTGATAAGGGGATATCCTCAATAAACTCATCTATGTCTTCACTGCTTCTCTTAAGCCAATTAGTTACATTAGTTGGACCGCCGTTGTAAGCAGCCAGAGCAAAGATGAGATTTTGATTAAACCTCTCAAGGAGATGGGCTAAATACCAGGTTCCTAATTTAATATTCGGCTTGGGCTGGAAGAGACTGCCTTCCTCAAATGCTTTCTCCCCAATTTTCTTAGATATCCATTCTCCGGTTGAAGGAAGAATCTGCATAAGCCCCAGGGCTCTGGATCGGGATTCTGACCGGGGGTTGAATCTACTTTCCTCTCTGATAAGGGCATGGACGAGAAGAGGGTCCAGGTTTAATCTGTGGGAATATTCTTTGACATATTCCCGGTAATGGATGGGGTAGAGAAATGATAAGAGTTCGCCTGGCAGCTCATCTATGTCAACTTTATTTGAGGCTATCTCTATCTGCTCAATAGATTGTTGGTAGAAATTAGCTAACTTATAGAGGAAGGCCAGGTTATAGTAGAATTCCAAGCTTCTCTTTTTCTCCCTGAAACTAACTCTCAGCTCTCTGGTGGCATCTTGGTACATCTCTAACCTAATCAAAGCTAATCCTTTCCTGAAATTAAGGTCCCCTTCTTGAGAAAGGGGAAGCTGGGAGTAAAGCCGTAGCTCCCTCATTCGGGGAGCTGAAACTGGAGATTTTTTCTCTGCCTCTTTAAGCTCTAAGGTATCTCTTAGCCAGCTTATCCTCTCTTCGGCTCTCCGGCAGTAGAAATGGTGAGGGAATCTATCCCTGACGAGCTGGTAAGCTTGAAGAGCTCCTGAGTAGTTACCCATTCGCTCCTCTAATTTTCCCAGCCAGTATTGACTATCCCCGGCTAATTCCCGGTCAGGATATTCCTCAATTAACTTTACGAGCGCCTCAGAAGCCAGGGAGTGGTCACCTGATTTCATCAGGCACCTGGACATCTGCCAGTACGCTTTATCCCTCAGATTGCTATTTGGATAATGGGATATTATTCTGCCATACTCCTCTATACTACCGGTGGGGTTACCCAGCCTCTCACGCAATTTACCCTTCTCAAATATGGCGACGTCTGCCCAGGAACTCCGGGGATGAGAGCTAACCAGTTCCTCATATCGCTCCAGAGCTTTCTCCTCCTGGCCCGGGGAGGTAAAACTTTGAGCTATCATATAGATTGTTTCAGGAACTAACTCACTCTGCGGGAAGTTAGCTATCAGTTTCTCATACTCTCTTATTGCTTCCTGATAGTCCTTCTTCTTATAAAAGCAGTCTCCTATCAAATGCTGAGCCTGGGAGGCCAAGGAGTGATATAAAGCTCTTCTCAACAAAACTTCTCTCAACTTAGAAATGGCCTGTTCGTACTTGCCGTTATGATAAAGAACCAGCCCTGCTTGATACTCTTCTTTCGGAGTGGGTCGGTAGGTTTTTAGCTCCTCCACCTTCAAAAGAGCCTGATAGGCAAAGGGGCTTCTTGGAAACTTCTCCATTGTCTTGGTGTATAGAGCAGTTGCCTCTTTCCTGCAGCGGCAGGCCTCATACTGCCCTCCCAGGAGGAAATAAATCCTGTCCAAGGGGAAGATGGATGGATAGTTTTCAAGGAGCTTCTCATAATTGACTACTGCTTTCCGGTGTCTACCTCTCTCAGCCTGAATAGAAGCCATGTGGTATAGAGCGTAAGGGGCCTTCAGGCTCTGAGGATAGGACCTTACCACTTTATAATATTCTCTAATAGCTCGTTTCCAGTCCTTTGATTTCTTGTAACAACTGGCTAAGTAATACTGACTGTAATCACTCAGGAGTGGGTAGCTTCGGACAGCTTTCCTGAACTCTTTCTGTGCCTGGCTGTATTTGCCCCACTGAAACAGCTTCCATCCTCTCCCCAGATGCTCATCAGCCATTTGAGCCGTGGCTCTACCTGAACCCAGGAAGACAAGGATCAGGATGAGGCACTTGATTATCTTTGACATCTTCCCTCACGTATGTTAAACTATTACCAGCGAGGAGGAAAATCTATGGACCAGTTCTACATGTTCGCCTTTCGCAACATGAAATTGATATTCGCCGGGATATGCTTTGCCCTGCTTGCAGAAGGAATTATCTGGTTCTTCATCCCTGATAAAATTACCCATTGGCTAAACAGTATATCTAAGGCAAATCTTCGGTTTCTGGGAGCCATTGAGATCATCATCTCCCTTGGACTACTTTACCTTATCATCTACCGTTAGCCCGCCCTACGGGCTAAAGAGCAATGACCAGGATAACTAATATCAAGATAGAGATAATCTGAACCCGTTTATCCTCGGGAGTAAGTTTATAGCCCTCTTCCTTAGCTTCATCCCCTTCTCTCTCCTCCTCAGCCTGACCGATTCCAGCCATCACAATAAAGGCGAGAACAAAGCTAATGAGGAGAAAAATTATAAGCTTCTTCATGATGATTTCTTCTCCTTTACCTTCATCTCCAACTGTCCAATATGGACAGATATATTACACTCTTATCTTCTCTTATAGTCGGGACACTGGGTAGCGTTTGGCCTCTCCCGCCGACGGCAGACATTTCCCCAGTCATACTTACAGGTATCGCAGAGGAACTCACCGCTTGAGAGAAGCGACCTTATTCTCTGCCATAATTTCTTCAAGGTTCCACTCATCCCATCTCTCTCATCACTCCCACATAGCTATCTTTCATTCCAAAGTCAGTCAAAAGCGTAATTGCTCTCATGGCCCAATTTTACCATACCCTCATACGAAAATAAAGGGAAAACTGGTTATTGAAAAGAATTAAAGGATTGCGAACAATTGCGAACAAATGCCTTGATTTCTATCCCAATATGTGATAAAAGCACTACATACGGGAGTAAATTATAGGAAAGGTGACATGCGGGATATAAAGATTTATAGAAGGGTAAATGTTAAGGACCCGGTTATGCTGGCTGGATGGCCGGGAATGGGCAATGTGGCCCTGATGGCCATAGATTATCTTAGAAAGAAGATGGGAGGTGTCCACTTTGCTGAGATAGACACAGGTAAATTCTCTACACCCGATGCCGTTATAATTAAGGATGGCTTAGCCAAACTTCCCCCCCTGCCAAGGAATCTATTTTACTATACAAAGCATCCAGACTTAGTCATCTTTGAGGGCGAAGCCCAGTTGACTGGAAAGGCAAGCATTATCTTAATGAATGAGATTTTGGATTTAGCTCGGGAATTAAAGGTTAGAAGAATCTATACCGCAGCTGCCTTCCCTCTTCCAATGAGTTACCAGGAAGCACCTCGGGTTTATGGAGTAGCCAACCAAAAGTCTTTGAGAGATCTTCTATCTCATTACCGGGTGAGGATAATGGAAGGAGGACAGATATCCGGCTTAAATGGTTTGCTTTTAGGGTTTGCCGAGAGGAGGGGAATTGAGGCAGCCTGCCTGCTGGCCACTCTCCCAAACTATGCAATAAATTTTCCTAATCCGAAGGCTTCCCGAGCCATAGCTGAAGTTCTGGGCAGAATTTCGAATGTCAGAGTGGATATGAGAGAACTGGATTTAGCCGTTAAAGAGATGGATGAGAGGATGGCTATGATTGAAGAGAGGATAAAAGAAATCTTTCCGCTGATGGAGAAGGAAGAGGAAATAGTTAACTTAGAAAAAGAGAAGGTGCCGGACTATGTGATGAAGAAGATAGATAAGCTCTTCCAGGAAGCTAAGGTGGACAGAAAAAAAGCCTACCCGCTGAAGGAAGAACTGGACAGGTGGGATCTATACAAATTCTATGAAGATAGATTCCTAGACCTCTTCAAGGAGCATCAATGACCTTAAATGGGGTAAACCCCGTTAGCGACTCGCTACCCAATGGGGTAAAGGTCTCGGTTGTCCGCTGTAGCGATTACAGCCAGGGAAATGTAGATAAGGCTGTGAGGCAAGCCTTGGCTCTAATCGGAGGTATAGGAGGGATTATAAAGAGGGGCCATCGGGTTCTAGTGAAGCCAAACATGCTCTCTGCCCGGAATCCTGAGAGGGCAGTAACTACTCACCCTAACCTCCTCAGAGCAGTAGTGGAAATGCTGAAAGAAGTGGGGGCAGATCCTCTCATCGGTGATAGCCCGGGTGGGGTGAATAGAGATATCGCCAAGTTCTGGGAAGTTTGTGGCTACAAGGAGGTTTCAGAGATTACCGGGGCACCCTTAGTGAATTTGGAACGAAATCTTGAGGAGGTAGAAGTCCCCCAGGGAAGAGTCTATAAAAGGCTTCATCTGCCTCAAATAGCCTTAGAGGTAGATGCCCTCATTAGCCTGCCCAAGCTTAAGACTCATAATCTGACCTTATATACAGGAGCGGTGAAGAACCTGTTGGGACTGATTCCTGGCTTAGGGAAGTCAGAATTTCATAAGCGATGCCCTCAGCCCGGTGAATTTGGAGAAGCCGTCGTAGATATTTTAGCCGCAGTCAAGCCAAAACTATCCATCATGGATGGAGTCGTAGCCATGGAAGGCAACGGCCCCGTCTCTGACGACCTCAGAAAGATAGGATTAATCTTAGCCAGCACTGATGCCGTTGCCCTGGATACCACCGTGCAGACCATAATTGGTCTAAAGCCTTTTGATGTCCCCACCACCGCGGCCGCGGTAAAGAGAGGGTTGGGCATAGGCGACTTGGGAAGAATAGAGGTTGTGGGAGAGCGATTGGAGGAAGTAATAGTTGATGATTTTCGGCTACCCTCCAATGCAGTTGTGCGGAGCATTCCCAAGTCCATTTTAAAACTTATTGCCCGAAGGGTAATGGTTAAGCCAACGGTAGATAAGGGAAAATGCAGCCAGTGCCAATCCTGCCTTGAGAATTGCCCGGTGAAAGCTATCTCTCTAAAAGATGACTATCCCCGGGTTGACCATAGGGGCTGCATTCTCTGCCTCTGCTGCTACGAACTGTGTCCTCAAAATGCAATCCAGCTCAGGAGAAGCCTATTAGCTAAGTTATGGATGTAAGGGTGATGCCGAGTTTCACGATGAAGTTAAAAGATTTGGGTGAGTTTGGTCTCATTAAACGCTTAGCTGATGATATTTCCATCAATGACGCTCAGGTAGTAGCTGGCATTGGAGACGATGCGGCAGCAATTAAAGCCGGTGGGCCTAAACTAATTCTCTTCACCACCGATAGTCTCATAGAGAATGTCCATTTCACCTGCTCTACCATTACCCCTTACCAGATTGGCTGGAAAGCCCTGGCTGTAAACTTAAGCGATATAGCCGCCATGGGAGGAGTTCCTAAACATGGGCTGGTCTCCATCGGACTACCTCCCCAGACCCCGGTTGATTTCGTAGATAGCTTCTATCAAGGGAT
Organism: bacterium; assembly: GCA_023130215.1. GTDB lineage: Bacteria > NPL-UPA2 > NPL-UPA2 > NPL-UPA2 > JAGMAN01 > JAGMAN01. The sequence continues at coordinate 3,604 of JAGMAN010000033.1, read as the reverse complement.
AAAGGACTTAGCCAATAAATTCAAGGTAAACATTGTGGGAGGAGATACGGCAAGGTCACCTCAGCTCATAGTTAATATCTCCCTTTTGGGCGAGGTAGAGGAAGAATATCTTGCCCTTCGCTCTGGTGCGAAGGCTGGAGATAAGGTTTTGGTGACGGGGGATCTGGGAGGCTCGGCTGCCCACCGTCTGGCAGGGAAACATCTTCCTCCCCGGCCACGGGTGGAAGAAGGAAGGGTCATTGTCAGGAGGCTTTGGCCTACTTCAATGATTGATATAAGTGATGGTTTAGCCAGTGACCTCAGGCACATCTGCGAATCCAGTCAGGTAGGAGCGAAGATTTGGTCACAGAAGATTCCCGTCTCGGAGAAAACCCGGCAGATGTCTGAGCAATCAGGCAAGGACTTTCTCAGGCTGGCCTTAGAGGGAGGAGAAGATTACGAATTGCTGTTTACTGCTTCACCCCGGAGACTTTCTAAGCTCATGTCAGAAATTGATGTTTCTATGACCGTAATTGGAGAAATAACCGACCAGAAAGGGAAGCTATTACTAATTGATAAAGAGGGAAAACTTCATCCTTTGGAATCGAAAGGATATGAGCACTTTAAGGAAAATAGGCCTTGACTAAGGCAGTATCTTTACTGAGCGGTGGATTGGATAGCACCCTGGCAGTGAAACTTATCTTAGGGCAGAAGGTAGAGGTGGAAGCAGTGAACTTTGTAACCATATTCTCTACCTTCACCTCAGGCAGTTCCTGTCGCCTGGAAGCAAAGAGAGCCTCCGAAAATCTTGGCATTCCTCTCAAAGTTTTCAATGCCTCCCAGGAGTATTTAGAACTGGTGAAGCATCCCCGTTATGGCTACGGTAAGAATATCAATCCCTGCATTGATTGCCGCATCTTCATGCTCAAGAAAGCAGGAGAATATATGAGGAAAGTGGGAGCCTCTTTCCTCATCACAGGCGAGGTCTTAGGAGAAAGACCAATGTCTCAGCGCCGGGATGCTCTCAGGATTATAGAGAGAGATTCTAAATTGGGAGGTTTGATTCTAAGACCTCTTTCAGCTAAGTTGTTGGAACCAACCATCCCGGAGAAGGAAGGCTGGGTAGACAGAGAGAGATTGCTGGCCATCAAAGGACGTTCCAGGAAGCCACAGATGGAATTAGCCGCCCAGTTTGGATTGACTGAATATCCCTCTCCCGCCGGAGGATGTCTTCTAACCGACCAGGGATTCGCCTCTCGGCTGAAGGACCTGTTTAAGCACAGTGAAGCAAAGGTCAATGATGTTCAGCTTCTCAAATTAGGAAGGCACTTCCGTCTCTCCCCACAGACTAAATTAATAGTAGGAAGAAACGAGGGAGAGAATGCTGAGCTTCTCACCTTCGCCCGGCCAGGAGATTTTTGCTTCAGGGTAGCTCAGTTCCCGGGCCCGATTACCATTGCCCGGGGCGAACTGAACAGTGAGGGCATATCTAAGGCCTGTGCCCTCACAGCCCATTACAGCAAAGGGAAGGGAGAAGAGATCATTAAAGTAGATTATTGGAGATTGCCGGGCACGGAGCTCCAATCCTCGGTCATCTCGCCAATGCCTGAGGAGGAACTTCAAAGACTGAGAATTTGACTTTCAGAGAACCATGCTGTAAAATGAGCGAGGGCAGGTCCTCTATCATTCTTGAGGAATAAATGAAGGTAGAAGGTGGAACTAAGATAGTAGGAGTTTTTGGTTATCCCGTCAAGCATAGTGCTTCCCCGGCTATGCACAATGCCGCCTTTAAGGCCCTGGGGCTTGACTATATCTATCTTCCTTTTGAGGTCCGACCTGAAAGATTAGGAGAAGCAGTTAGGGGACTTACTGCCTTGAACATATCGGGGGTGAATGTGACCATTCCTCACAAGGAGGCTGCTTGCTCTTATTTAGATGAGATTTCTAAAGAGGCTAAACTGATGGGAGCGGTAAATACCATTATTGTTAAATCTGAGAGGATTATTGGCTATAATACAGATGGCCAGGGGTTTATCACCTCCCTCAAAGAGGACGGCCGGGAGGAAGTTAGAAGCAAGAACTTGGTTATCTTGGGAGGTGGGGGAGCGGGAAGAGCAGTAGCTACCCAGGCGGCTCTGGAGGGAGCAAAGAGAATTTCCATAATGGATAAAATTGTGGAAAGAGCAGAAAAGTTATCCTCTGATATCAGGAGAAATATCCCTTCTTGCCAGGTCGAGGCAGTCTTTGAAGATGAAATTAAATTCAGGCTCAAGGAAGCTCATTTTCTCATCAACGCCACTCCGGTGGGAATGAAACTAAATGACCCAATCCTCATAGATCCAGATTGGCTCCAGCCCAAGCTTCTCGTCTTCGATTTAGTCTATAACTTAGGAGAGACGAAGCTGATGAAGGCAGCCAGGGAGAGAGGTTGTCGGGCAGTGGGTGGATTGGGGATGCTCGTTCATCAGGGAGCTATCTCCTTCAAGCTGTGGACCGGAAAAGAGGCCCCTGTCAAGGTGATGCGCAAGGTCCTGGAGGAGCAATTTCAGAAACAATAGGGCTTCACAAAACGAAGCCCTTGATTCTGAGCGTAGCGAGGAGATATCTTGAAAATTTTCCCGGGGGTAGTTAGCTTCGTCTTTGGCTCCATGGTAGGAAGTTTCTTAAATGTCTGTATCTATCGGCTTCCCCGGGGAGAGTCCATTATTTCACCCTGGTCTCACTGTCCCCACTGCAAGAAGGGTATTGCCTGGTATAATAATATACCATTCCTGAGCTACCTCATTCTCAAGGGAAAGTGCCGGAACTGTGGCGCTAAAATCACCTTTCGCTATTTCATAGTTGAGTTTCTAACGGCTCTTTTATTTCTATTACTGTTCGGGAAATTTGGGCTGAGCTTCAATCTGCCCATTTATCTAATCTTCACCTGCGGCTTAATAATTGCCACTTTCACTGATTTTGAGCACTGGATAATACCGGATGTAGTTACCTGCCCGGGGATGATACTGGGACTTATCTTGAGCATAGTTTATCCTAATTTACAAAGAATTCTTCCGCACTGGAGCAAAATGTGCACCAGTCCCTGGGAAGGACTCCTTGCCTCTCTGTTTGGAGCTATCTCAGGGGGAGCCTTTCTTTACCTTATAGGCATCGTCGGAAAGAAAGCATTTAAGAAGGAAGCTATGGGGGGAGGGGACGTAAAACTGTTAGCTATGGTGGGAGCCTTCCTCGGCTGGCAGATGGTAGCTCTGACCATATTTCTCTCTTCCCTCTTTGGTTCCGTTGTGGGTATAGTCATAAAGCTGAGGAAGGGACAAAGCTATATCCCTTATGGACCTTATCTGGCCTTAGGAGCAATAATCAGCCTGCTCTGGGGGGAGAGATTAATCAACTGGTATTTTAAAGGTCTCTGATTAGATACCTTTAATCTGTAAAGATTGTACCAAGAGGCGGACGGCTATCTACTGTCGGGTGATTTATCCCGTTTCGTAAGCTGTGCCAAAATTCTACCCCGTGGAATGCAAAGCATTCCCGGGACAAAGTCCTCGGAATTTCTCCTTTGAGAAATTCCAGAGGGTTCTACAATTTTGACACACTCAGCGGGATTAATTCGCACTTATCACTT
>JAGMAN010000032.1 GCA_023130215.1 bacterium | reverse complement strand
CACTAAGTGATGTGCTCATTAAGGAGGATAATCAATGTTGCGCTATCTTACCGCTGGTGAATCGCATGGAAAATGCCTTGCCACCATACTGGAGGGAATTCCAGCAGGCCTGAAATTAAGCAAGGAATTTATAGATGGTGAGCTTCGCCGTCGCCAGAGTGGCTACGGGCGAGGAAAAAGAATGGAGATAGAGGAGGATGAGGCAGAGATTCTCTCGGGAGTTAGAGGAGGAGAAACGTTGGGCAGCCCCATTACCCTTTTAATCAGGAACAGGGATTGGGAAAACTGGCAGTCACTGATGGACCCTTTAGTTCAGCCCGAGGACCTTAAAGAGGAAGATAAACTCACCAAGCCAAGGCCAGGCCATGCTGATTTAGCCGGGGCGATTAAGTATAGCCAGAAGGATTTGCGAAATATCTTAGAGCGCTCAAGTGCTCGGGAGACAGCCGCCCGGGTAGCGGTGGGGGCAGTAGCTAATCTCTTGCTTCAGGAATTTGAGATAGAGGTAGTAAGCCAGGTAGTGGAAATAGGTGGCGTTAAGGCTCACACGGCTGATTTGACCATGGAGAAAATCTTGAAAGCAAGAGATAAATCCAAACTTGGCTGTGCCGATAAGGCGGCCGAGAAGTTAATGATCGAGAAGATAGAGAAGGCTACAAAAGCTGGCGATAGCCTGGGAGGTATCTTTGAAGTGGTAGTGGCCAATGTTCCCATTGGCTTAGGCAGCCACGTTCACTGGGACAGAAAACTTGATGGTCGGTTAGCTCAGGCTCTCATGAGCATTCAGGCCATAAAGGGAGTGGAGATTGGATTAGGATTTGAGAGTTCGCGGCGTCCCGGATCAAATGTGCACGATGAAATCTACTATGAAAGCAAAAAGCACCAGTTTTATAGAAAGACCAACCGGGCTGGTGGGATAGAGGGAGGAACTACCAATGGGGAATTGGTAGTCGTCAGGGCAGCCATGAAGCCGATTCCCACTCTTAAAATTCCCTTACAGTCAGTGGATATAGTGAGTAAGGATGTGGTTAAGGCCGCCGTTGAGAGGTCTGATGTCTGTGCCGTCCCTGCGGCAACGGTGGTGGGAGAGGCAGCGGTTGCCTTTGAGATGGCTAAGGCTATGAAGGAAAAGTTTGGAGGAGATAGCCTGACCGAGATGAAACGAAATTATGCATCCTATATGGAGTATGTGAGCAAGTTATGAAGAATATTGTCTTGCTTGGTTTCATGGGGACGGGGAAGACAGCCGTTGGTAAGAAGGTAGCGGAAAAACTTAAGATGGAATATTTAGATGTGGATGACCTCATTGGGGAAGAAGCGGGAATATCCATCAGCGAGATATTCTCCCGTTTTGGGGAGGAACACTTTCGGGACCTGGAGAGCAAGATGGTGGAGAGAGTCTTGCAATATGAGAACAGGGTTATGGCCACAGGAGGGGGGATAGTCCTCAGGAAAGAAAATATGGACAATTTAAGAAAGAAGGGTATACTCATCTGCCTCACGGCCCAGCCGGAATTAATCCTGGAAAGGACAAAATCTGAGCACCATCGTCCCCTGCTTGAAGTGGATTATCCCTTAGCTACAATTAAGGAGCTTTTAAAATTCAGGGCTCCCTACTACGCCCAGGCTGATTATAGCATTGACACCTCTCCTCTGACCGTTGACCAGGTGGTAGAAGAAGTGATGAAATTAGTAAAGGAGGCACTGTAAATGTCTAATGTTAATCAGGAACTGGCGAAGATATACTTTGAGATAAATGGATTTTTAGTTAAGGTAAATGACCAACTTCTCATTCTTAATCCCAATCCACAGAAAGTAGAGCCGGCCCCTGACTTCCTCCTTCAATCCTCAGACCTGCCGGCGGTGGAAAGGGCAACCGTTGAAGTCAAAATCCGGCATCGTCCGAGATTCTTTCCCTCACTCCTAAATGCCTCTCCTGAGATATTCGATTTCATTCAACCAGAAGCCTTGAAGGTAGCTAATAACTTCTTCAAGGGAAGCAGCTTTAAGAAGATATTGGTCATCTCATCCCTTCCGGCTACAGATGAAGTGAGACGAAAGAGCTTAAGAATCTTAAAGGGAAAGGGGATTGACCACATCCTTGAACTTAGCTCCATCCTGGAATATCTTATCCGCAAGGTTCGTCCGAATAAGAACTATGCAGGTCGCGACCTCCTCCAGTTCCTGTGCCTTCTGAAACGATATCAGCTCTTGAAGGAGCCACAACTGGAACTTTTTAAATAAGCTATACGAGGTAAAAATGGTCTGTTATCGCTGTGACATTTGTGGGAAGGGAGTCGGACTTATCCGACCTGCTTAACTACCTGGGAGATGACACTCCTGGAGAACTCCATCCTGACGTTGTCGGCTACTTTTATACTAACAGTGTTTTCCTTCACATTAACAACTATCCCGTGTATACCCCCACCGGTAATTACCTTATCTCCCTTCTTCAAATTAGCTCTCATCTCTTCCTTCTGCTTTCGTTCCCTCTTCTGGGGAAGCCAGATGAGAATATAGAAGATGAAGATAATAATAATGAGGGGGAAAAGCATCGGGAAGCCCGAAGGTCCTTGACCAGGACCACCAGGGGCAGTTCCCATGGCATAGGCTTCAGTGAACATTTAAACTAAACCTTTTTTAAAGGATATGAACCCAAAACATAAACACTAATAGTATGTATTCTTAATCCCTTTAAAGCCTTTTTTATTCGGAGATTTTCTTCCCTTCCTTCAATTTCTATAAAAAATATATACTGCCATTCTTTCTTTGTATGGGGTCTTGATATAATTCGAGTTAAATTAATATTATACTTCTTGAATGGTTTCAAAGCGTCACAGAGAGCCCCTGGTTTATCTCTAAGCGAAAAGACAATCGTAGTTCTATATTCTTCTTTTTGAATTCCCATTTTTTCCTAATACAAAGAACCTGGTAAGATTCTTTTTTCCTTCAACCGTGATTTCCTTTAGCTTTCTTAAACCATAATATCTTGCTGCTTCAGAACTTGCTATAGCACAAGAATATTTCTCCTTTTGAATGCGATGAACGGCTTCCGAAGTGCTGACAATCTGCTCTAAATCTACAGTATGAGGCATATGCTTTTTTATCCAGTCCTCAGCTCTTTTTAGCGCGTATTCATGAGAATATATTCTTTTTACCTGTGACAATTTAATTGATTTTTTACTCAATAAAAAAAGTCGGACAAGGAGTTCCAATTCTTCCAAGATGATTAGATCGCTCTCAAGGCATTCTTCCATGCATAATATATCAACAGTATCATGAATAATTCCACCAGCAGTGTTCTCAATAGGTATAACAGATATTGAATCAGGCTTAGCTATAACTGCATCTATGGTTTCGCCGATTGTAGGCATTGAAACATATTTGTGCTTTTTGCCGAATCTTCTAAGAGCTGCTACATGAGTAAAACTATATGGTTTACCGAAATAGTTTATTTCCATGTGTTCAATTTACCACTGACTATTATCCCTGTCAAGCACAAAACGTCACACCTGGACAATACGGTAAGGCAGTACTGCCTTTGGCTGTATTAGCCCCCATCCACTTCATCTGCATATCTTCCTGATTCTCATCAATATGGAATTAACTATCTTCCTGGCTTCTATCTTGGTCCTGGCCTCAGCAAATACTCTCACAATCGGCTCCGTTCCCGAAGGCCGGACCTGGACCCAGGCGTCTCCCCAGATCGCCTTGACACCATCTCTCAGGTCAAGACCCGTTAGAAACAAATTTCTAAACGGGTCAAGCGTCTCCTCAGCGAACTGCCTCCTGACCATCCCGAGAACCTTATCCTTCTTCTCTTGAGGACAACGAATTTTCTTCTTCACCAGATAATAACGGGGTATGGACTTAGCAAGCTCGGAAACGGTTTTCCCTGATTCGGCTAAATATTGAAGGATAAGTCCCATTCCGACCAGGCTATCCCTTCCATAGTGAGCCCGGGGGTCAATCACTCCTCCATTTCCTTCCCCACCAATTACTGCTCCGTGCTTTTTCATTCCCTCTACTACATAAATCTCCCCTACCGGTGTCCTCACTACCCTAAAGCCAAATTTCTGAGCAATGTCATCTATGGCCTGAGTGGTGGAGAGATTAACCACCACTGTGCCTTTCTTCTTCTGGTTCCGGAGGACAAACTGAGTCGCCAAGGTCACTGAATATTCTTCTCCTATGGGGGCTCCTTTCTCAGAGACAATAGCCAATCTATCAGCATCAGCGTCCTGGGCGAAGCCAACGTCTGCTTTCTTCTCTTTAATTAGAGTAGATAAACTGGACAGATTCTCAGGGATGGGCTCTGGGGGATGAGGAAAGACTTCATTTACCTGGCAGTTGATGCCCAGAACCCGACAGCCCAATCTCCTTAAGAAGATGGGAGTAATGACCGAACCAGCTCCATTGGCGCAGTCTAAGGCTACCCGGAACCTTTTCCTCCTGATTAGGTCTACATTGAGATAATTTAAGATTTTCTCTATATGGGTGGACAGAGCCAGGGAATTCTCCCTCACCTTTCCCAATAAAGAAAAGGGCACTCTGTTTATCTTGTTGCCATGATAAATACTGAGCAGCCTCTTCCATTGACGAGGATTGAGAAAGACTCCTTCCTCGCTAAGAAACTTGAGCCCATTCCACTCAGCCGGATTGTGGCTGGCGGTAATGACGAGCCCTCCCCTAACCTTCAAACGCTCAACCATTAACTGCACAGTCGGCGTGGGGCAGATACCCAGGTCAATGACCTGGCATCCCACAGAGACCAGCCCGGCCAAAACAGCATAGCGGCACATCTCCCGGGAAAGACGGCTATCGGTTCCAACTGCTACTTCGCCTCCCTTAACAAACGTCCCGTAGGCGGAAGCAAAGCGAGCCAGAATCTCCGGAGTGATAGATTCTCCCACCACTCCTCTCACTCCGGAGACACTCATTATCAGTGGTTTCATTTTTATGGGGATTTCTTGTCTGTAGTAAAGATGATCTTGGCGGCGCCGATGTTGCCGCTGCAGTCAGTTGCCTTGATGACGAGGGTATGCTCGCCTGCAGAAAGTTCCAAGACGGTGAATTGGAAGGGTTCGCGGGGACAATCAAAGACTTCATCTACTGGATGGATGGCTACCCAGTCCCCTGCGTCCAGCGAATATGCTACGCTTTTTATATGGCAGAGGTTATCCACAGCCTCTCCTTCAATGATGCAACGGCTGTCAGGAGAGACAGTAGCCTTCAGGCTTTCCACCATCGGTCGGGTATTATCAACGATGAATGGCTGGCTTATCTCTTCATCAGTGAGGGCCCAATCGGGAGGATTGTCGGGGCTGTCACTGGCCACTAATCTCGCTAGATAGATGCCATCAGGAAAGGTGAGACTGTCCCAGCTATAGGAATTCTCCACAATTTCCTTCTTAAGTTCCTTCCACTCTACTTCCTCTTCCCCCCGGAAATAAAGGTCATAGAGAAGGCTATCGCCGTTAGGGTCCTGCGCTTCCCAGCTAATCGTTTGCTTACCCCGATTTTCTTTTTTAACTTGAACTCCGGCTCCCTTTACCATGGGAACGGGAGCTTTTCCTTCCTTTCCCTGTGGCTTCTTTTCGTCTAACTCAGGCACTTTTATGGCTAAGATTTGGGGAGCCTGGTTCCTGGCTAAAAGGGCTAAGGAGACTTCGGCAACAATTGGGGTGATATTTCTATTCACAGTAGATAAGGTAGCCCGATACTGAATAAAACGAGCTGGGGGACTTACCACTAACTCTCCTTTATAATCTTTATACTCCCTGGACCAGGGACTCCAGGTATCGCCTGGCTTTTTAGTATTTCCAGACCGAGTAACCAGGGTTGTCTTTGTCCCCCGGGGCATCTTCCCCTTCCAGGAGATATTACCCCACTTAGTGATAAATTTAGCATCATAGACTCTGGATTCAAATATTCCCTCCCGGGCATAATGAATGGAGGAGAATTCATAGAGGCGGCCTAAGTTGCCTGTGGAAAAGTAAATGGATTTCTGTTTCTCTCCAGATGCTAAAGAAAGAACCTGCGGCTCAGAGGCTTTTAAGATGGTAGTTGCCTCTTGCTGTGGATTTACTTTGTGAAGCAAGCCCTGATTTCCCGTCCCAACATAGAGGTTATCTTCCCCATCAACTGTTAGGGAGAAAATTATAGCTTCCTTTGAGCGAAACCATTCTACCGAATTCCCTTGAGGGGTAATCTTGTAAATGAGGGAGCTTAGCCCCTTCTCCTTCATTCCCTCTTTTGGCTGAGGAGAAACAACAAAAGGTGGACCCTCGTCCATTGCCCCTTTCTCGATAGCTGAGGCGTAGAGGTTGTTCTGGCTATCCAGGACCAAGGAGTGAATCTCATTCTCAGGAGGGTCGTAGAGAGCAAAGACCTTACCTTCCCGGGTTATCTTATAGATGACTCCCTCCCCCTCACTGCCGGCATAAAGGTTATCCTCACTGTCAATGGCCAGGGAAAGAATGTGGCTTTCAGGGGAATCGTAAATCTGCTTGGCCTCACCCTCCGGAGAAATTTTATAGATTCTACCTCTTTGTCCAGTGCCGGCCAATAGATTACCCTGGCCATCAAATAGAAGAGCCCAGATATATTCTTCCTCCAAATCACAGAAGACCTGAGATGAGCCATCGGTCTTTACCTTATAGATTATCCCTCGAGGAGAACTTCCGCCGTAGATGTTTCCTTCTTCATCTAAGGCCAAACTATGGATGGCGATTTCGGGAGAATCGTAAAGGAGCTTTCCCTTGCCACCCTCAATCTTATAGATAGCTCCGTTGTTGCCACATCCAGCATAGATTCTGCCCTCTCCATCCACCACCAAGGACCAGATATAGAGCTGGCCGGAATCATAGAGGAGCTCCACAGAAGGACCCAGGATTAGTTCATCCTTACTGGTAGTAGAGGTGCTGGTCAGTTCCCCTTTATTGAAATCAC
>JAGMAN010000031.1 GCA_023130215.1 bacterium | reverse complement strand
GGACATTATCATTAAGTTACAACAGCCAAAAAAAATCCAAAAATTTTTAGGCCCCTGCTCTTGACAAGAGAGCCCTTTTTAAGGTATACTTCAACGGTTTTTTGCCTGTGGTATAGAAAGGAAATTACTATTAAGTTGAAAGGGCAGGCGAGCATTCCTGAAGGGAGGTTTGAGGTGTCTCTGGAAGAGAGACTATTAAAGGATATGAAGGAAGCTCTGCGCAAGCAAGATAAGGGGAGGCTTTCAGCTATCCGCATGGTAAGGGCGGCCGCCAAGAACAAGGAGATAGAGTTAAGGAAGAAGCTTTCCGATGAGGATATTATCAGTGTCTTAGTTTCCGTGGCCAAAAAGCATAAGGATTCAATTGAGAAATTTAAGGCGGGGGGAAGAGATGACCTGGTGAAGAAGGAGGAAGAAGAGCTAACTGTAGTCCAATCGTATTTACCAAAGCCATTGAAAGAAAAAGAGTTAGCTGAGCTGATTGAGGCTGTAATTGTGGAAGTAGGGGCAGAGGGGAAAGCAAATCCGGGAAGAGTGATGTCAGTGATTATTCCCAGGGTCAAGGGCAGGGCTGACGGAGCCCTGGTTAATAAGATGGTCCGAGAGAGACTGGAGGCTAAAAGTGAGGCTGGATAAGATCTATCAATTTGCTGTTAAGAGGGGAATGGAGTTAGACCCTCGGGGGAAGCAGGAAGTTAAGAATGAACTGGAGAAGGCAAAAAAGGACTTTGAGGCTATGAAGCCGGATGAAAAGGATGGCTTCGATAAGGAGGGATTGTGGAATCCTTACTCCGACACCCGCATTCTATATGGGGAGAGGAAGAGGCAGATAAGGCGGATTTTGGTCGGGATTGATATGGAGATTGGAGAGGTTCTCTTAGCGGAAAGGTTAAGGGAGAAGGGAAATAAAATAGACCTCATCCTTTCTCATCACCCGGAAGGATATGCTCTCGCCGGGTTCTATGAAGTCATGCACATGCAGGCCGATATCTTAAGCAAATACGGAGTGCCCATCAATGTGGCTGAGGGACTGTTAGAAAAGCGAATAAAGGAGGTGGAGCGCAAGGTTCTTCCCTTAAACCATGCCAGGGCAGTGGATGCCGCCAGAATGCTGGATATTGCCTTCCTCTGCGTCCATACTCCAGC
>JAGMAN010000030.1 GCA_023130215.1 bacterium | reverse complement strand
GAGGGAGCGAAGGAGCTACTGGAAAAGATGTCCCAGGCCGGGATTGGGACCATCGTTGGCATGCACATGGGGGAGGAGAACCTCAAGGAGGCAGAGAAGCACCATATCAATGTGGTCATTGCCGGGCATATGGCCAGTGATACCTTAGGGATGAACCTTCTCATAGACCATTTGGTGAGAGAAGAGCGTTTAGAGATAACTCCATGTTCTGGATTTAGAAGGATGGAAAGAGGAGCCACTAAGAGACGGAGGAAAAGATAAATTAAGGATATTTATGTCTAATCGTATTCCCGATTCGATAATTCAGGAGGTCCAGAATCGATCAGATATCGTTGAGGTCATCTCCCAATATCTTCCTTTGAAGCCGGCTGGAAAGAACTTTAAGGCTCTCTGTCCCTTCCATCAGGAGAAGACTCCTTCCTTCATGGTCAGCCCCGAGAGGCAGATCTTTAACTGCTTTGGCTGCCAGGTGGGAGGGAATGTATTCTCCTTCCTGATGAAGCACGAAAGCCTGACTTTCCTGGAGGCCCTGAAAATGTTAGCTGACCAATCAGGGGTTAGCCTGCCTGAGATGACCGGACCCGAAGGGGATGGAGGGAAGAACCTGAGGCTATTTGAGCTAAATGAGCTGGCTGTTAGATTCTTCCAGAGCTGCCTCAAGAGCCAGGAAGGGGCAAAAGCCCTAAGATACTTACTAGAGGGGAGAGGGCTCTCTAAGGAGACAATTGGCAGGTTCAGCCTGGGCTATGCATCCACCTCCTGGGACAGCTTGTTGAGGGAAACAGGCAAACGAGGTTTTTCCCCCTCTATCTTAGAGGAAGCTGGATTAGCTCTCAGTCGTAAGGACGGAGAAGGTTTCTATGACCGCTTTCGCAATCGTATCATCTTCCCCATTTTCAACGTGACTGGCAAGGTGCTTGGTTTCGGGGGAAGAACCCTGGACGGGAAGGACCCCAAGTATATGAATTCTCCCGAGACCGCTATCTATCATAAGAGCGCTAATCTATATGGATTAAACCTGGCCAAGGAACATATCTTAAGAGAAGGAAAGGTGGTTGTGGTAGAAGGTTATTTAGATGCTATTACTCCCGCTCAAGGAGGAATCGGTAATGTGGTTGCCTCCCTGGGGACTGCTCTTACCTCGGGCCATGTCCGGCTTCTTCGCAGATATGGACAGGATGTTGTCATGGTCTACGATAGTGATACGGCTGGAGTTGAAGCTACCCTGAGGGGACTGGACCTGCTAGTTGAGGAAGGAATGCATGTTAAGGTAGTCTCCCTGCCTCCTGGCCAGGACCCAGATGTGTTCGTTCGCCGGGAAGGAAAAGAGGTTTTTCGGAGGAAGATAGAAGAGGCTGAAGGATTATTCGATTATAAGCTAAACCTTCTTAGCACCCGATATAATAGAGATTCCGTGGAAGGTCCAGCCGAGATAGTTAAGAGAATGCTTCCCACTATTGATAAGTTCCAAAATGCTATTGAGAAGAAAGGCTACATTAAGAGGTTGGCTGAGGAGCTGGATTTGAGGGGAAGAATTACTTCAGGGGAGGAATGGATACTGACTGAACTTCAGAAGCTGAGGAGACCTGCCCTCCGAATTCGCCCCGGCGGGAAAGACCGCACTCCTTCACCTATCCCTTCCCCGGAGGCCGGCTCAGCGCGAGCAGAGAGAGACCTTCTCCAGATAATGCTTCAGGAAGAAGAGCTGGTTGGGGAAGTGAAGAAGAAACTAAGAGCAAGCGATTTTCGAGATGAAAAATACAGCCAACTGGCAAAAGTCATCTTTCACTTAAAGAAGGAAGAAAGTAAACCAGTCCGGATAGGGGAGGTAATAAATTATCTTCAGGATGAAGAGTTGTCTGCCACAGTCTCCCGGTTAGTGATGGAGCAGAGCCCCTACCAGGATAAGACGAAAGCGATAGAGGATTGCATAAACAGAATAAAAGAGGAAGGGAAGAAAAGCAAAAAGAGGGAGCTTACTGAGAGAATAAGAGAGGCTGAGGGGCAAGGGCAGAAAGACTTAGTAAAGAATCTACAGCTTGAGTATCAGCAACTCCTGGTGAAGAAAAGGGGTGAGTAATTGAAAGTGGAAAGAAGAGAAGAGGTCCAGAAGCTCATTGAGAAGGGAAAGGAGAAAGGTCACCTCACCTACGCTGAGGTGAACGACATTCTCCCTCAGGATGTCATCTCCTCGGAGGAGATCGATAACATCCTGGTCATGCTTGGGGATATGGATATAGAGATTGTCCCCACCGAGGAATCCTATAAGAAGAAAAAAGCAGCTAAGGTGAAAGAGGAGAAGGTCCTCCCGGAAGAGGTTAGAGTAGAAGACCCGGTGAGAATGTATCTCAGGGAGATGGGACAGGTGCCCCTATTGGCCCGGGAAGAGGAGATACGATTGGCTAAGGAGATAGAAGGAGCTAAGGAAAACTTAAGGAACCTGGTCCTGGATGCTGACTTCACCGCTAAGGAGCTGAGGAACCTGGGGCAAAAGATATTGACACGTAAGAGTGCTGCAAGCGAAGGAGGGCCTAAATTAAAGGGGGTAGGTGAAGAGAGGTCGCCTCAGGCTACTAAAGGACTCTTGAGAAAGCTTCCCAGGCTTATGGATAGGTTGAAGAAGGGGGAAACTGAACTATCCAGCCTCAAGAGACAGTTGAAAAAAAAGACTCTGCCCCTTAAGGAAAGGGAGAAGCTTTCAGCAAAGAGGGCGAGAGCGAAGGAGAAAATCATCCAGGCCGAGAAGGAATTTAATCTGAGCCAAGAAGAAATGAGCAGAGTTATCTCCCAGCTCAAGGATTTGTTGGCGAAGATGGAGAAAGCAGAAAGCCATATTAAAAAAGTGGAAAGAAAAGCTGGTCTAAAAATGAAGGAGATTGGCCAATTAGCTCGAAGAGTAGCTAAGGGTCCCCGGGAGGCCAGGAAGGCAGTCCGGCAGAGCGGCCTCGGGCGGGAGGAGATTAGCAGTTTCTACCGAGAAATTAGAAGCGGGCAGAAAAAGATTCGAAGGATGCAGAGGGAAGGAAGGACAACCAAGGATGAAATTCGCAGATTCCTCCGTTTGGCAAAGGAAGAGGAAAGGAAGTTAGATAAAGCCAAGAAGATGCTTGTGGAAGCCAATCTCCGCCTGGTAGTGTCAATCGCCAAGCGCTATACTAGCCGGGGCTTATCCTTCCTTGACCTCATTCAGGAGGGAAACATCGGCCTGATGAGAGCAGTAGATAAGTTTGAGTATCGTCGAGGATATAAGTTCTCCACCTATGCTACCTGGTGGATTAGACAGGCTATAACCCGGGCCATTGCCGACCAGGCCCGAACCATTCGCATTCCTGTTCATATGATTGAGACCATCAATAAGTTGATTAGAGCTTCCCGCTATCTTGTCCAGGAATATGGACGGGAACCGGCGGCCGAAGAGTTAGCTGAGGTGATGAAGATGGCATCGGATAAGGTCCGAGGAATACTGAAGATTGCCCAGGAGCCAATATCCTTAGAGACCCCGGTTGGAGATGAAGGAGACAGCCACTTCGGCGACTTCATTGAGGATAAAGAAGCAATCTGTCCGGCCAGTGCTACTGCCTTCCTCATGCTCAAGGAGCAGATGGAGAAGGTGCTAGCCACTTTAACGGAGAGGGAACAGAAGGTGCTGCGGCTTCGGTTTGGCATTGGAGATAGTTACCCACGCACCCTGGAAGAGGTGGGGACAATCTTCGAAGTGACCAGGGAGAGAGTGCGCCAGATTGAAGCCAAGGCCCTGGGGAAACTTCGCCATCCAAAGCGAAGCAGGAAATTAGAAGGATTCTTAGAGTCAGAGCTGGCAGAGAAAAAAGGATAACGACAACCCTGTGCCCACCTACGGTATTGAGGAGGAAGTCTTCGTAGTTGAGGATAGAAGGCCAACTCTACAATCTCTTTTCTATCTAAGCAAACTTCTCTTTCATAACCCTCTATTTAACTATTTTTACACTGCCTCCAACCTTTCCCACCTCCCCGATATTGGCACCGGGCTGATGGCTGGAATTGAATTAGCCACCCGCGTCTCGGAAGATGTCCATAAGTTGATGGAAGATTTGAGCAGTAGAAGAAAGGAACTATCCGGGGCCTGTCCCGGGCTAATCCTGCCCATTGGCCACCTTATAGACCTTAAATCTTATTCCAAGACCTGTGCCCTGCATGTCCACATTGGCAATCTCCCGGATAAAAGACGGGCTTACTCAAATTTAGCCCACTTCCTTCCCTTGCTTTCTCTATTGACGGTGAACTCGCCTTACAGGGCAGGGCAATATTTCGGGCAGTCCTGCCGCATCTACCACTCCCCTTTCATTGGTCCATTGCGAGATAACCGATGGTACCGATTTCAGGATATGATTTTTTCCATGCGATTGGGGACAATAGAACTCAGAATCTTTGACCCGGTCTGGGACCTAAATCGCATCAGAGCACTCTTAGAAGCCATAGACAGAATCGTCAACTTAAAGGAGGAGCTTCCCCTAAATAGAAACCAATATAAAAAGATACGCGGCTCAGTTGCTCTCTTTGGATACAACCGGGAGAGCGAAGCCCTTTATCAGGAGCTAAAGGAGATTTATCCTCTTCCCGAGGAGTTTCTGCGGGAAACAGCCTCAGATAGGGTGCGCCACTGCTTTGAGGGCAACGGTCTTCTCAAAACCTACAGCGCTCTGGATAACGCTTACCGAAACGGTACCTTTCAGCCCAGGGAGGTGCCAAAGTGTAGACGAAACTTGGCTCTCATCTTAGCCGGGATAGCTGGCTACTACATCCCAAAACTCCCCTATACCATCTGGAAGACATGGAGGGAGAACTGCTAAATATATCCGTGCCTCTTAGAATTCTCAATAATGATCTGAGCTGCTTGCTCCGGGTCATCTGTGATAGTGCAGAGTGACAGGTCATCATCACAAATACATCCTTCCCTTAGCATACAATTTTGCATCCACTGTAGAAATTTCCTCCAATAGCGCAACCCGAAGAGGACAACCGGGAAATGTTTGATCTTTCCTGTCTGAACAAGGGTAAGAGATTCAAAAAGTTCGTCCATGGTGCCGAAACCGCCCGGGAAGATGATAAAAGCCACAGAGTATTTGATGAACATCATCTTCCGCACAAAGAAGTAACGGAAATGTAGCTCTATGGTCTGGTAGGGGTTGGGTTCCTGCTCGTTTGGAAGGTCAATGTTGCAACCTACCGAGATACCGCCAGCCCGGTGCGCTCCCCAGTTGGCGGCTTCCATAATGCCGGGACCGCCGCCGGTAATGATGGCCAGCCCCGCCCGTGATAAGGTTTCTGCTGTTTTGGCCGCTGCCTGGTAATAAGGACTCTCCTTATTGAACTGGGATGACCCGAAAATGGCTACCGCCGGCCCTACTTTGGATAGAGTATCAAACCCTTCTACAAACTCACCTTGAATCCTTAATACTCGCCAGGGGTCAGTCTTGGTAAAATCTTCTTTTGCTTTAGCCGCCCTCAGCAGCTCCCGGTCTTCATGGGTTGTGTGATTCTTAGCCATACTAATTCACCCTCCATAGGAAAAGTCAATTCGAACTGAGCATGAGAAGAGCCATCATTCTGCCGGTGGGAGAGCCATCCCGGCGTTCAGAAAAGAAAATGTCATTGTGGCAACTGGTGCAGATCTCAGAGTTAACGATGTTCTCATCTTTGACACCCTCACTGAGCAACTCCTCCCGGTTAGCCTCCCAGAGATTCAACCTCCGGCCATCAGAAAAGCGATGATGGAAAAGGTTAATTATTTCTTCCCCCACTTCATAGCAGCAGGGGCCGATGGAAGGTCCTAAGATAACCAGAAGGTCCTCCGGTCTTGTGCCATATACCTCCTCCATCTGACTCACTACCTTCCCGGCTGCCCTGGCCAGTGTTCCTCTCCAGCCGGCATGGGCAAGGCCGATAGCCCTTTTAACCGGGTCGAGGAAGAAAAGAGGAACGCAGTCTGCTGTGAAGAGGACTAAAGGAACCTCAGACACATCGCTGACTGAGCCATCCACCTCAGGAATGGCCCCTTCCTGCGTCAAGGCTCCCCTTCCTTCATCCTCCCGCCCGACAGTGCTCACTTCAGCTCGGTGGACCTGTTCCCCGGCGGTCAAGCAGAGAAAGTTTACTCCTAAAATATGGCATACTTGCCTCCTGTCCCTGAGAATCCCCTCCCTCGGCCGTCTTCCAAATCTTAGGTCAAGTGGGCGCGAGGTAAAGGCATGGATGACGAGGTCAGTCTCCTCAAACCGGGGAAAGACCAGATATTTTATCCCTTCCCTCTCCCTCCAGGAAATCTTTTCCGTTTCCATCTTCTCCTCCACTTCCAAAACATTAACCATTTTTCCCCCTCCTTTTCCTCCCTATTCCTACTTTCACTTCCCCCACCTTAGAAATGTGGGAGTATCCAAATCGTCATTCAAAGATGATTCTTCAATAAACCCCTCAGGGGCCCTCACCCCCTTTCGCCTCTTCCTCCTGAAAAGAGCAGACCTTGTCTGCGTAGTTTCCCCTATTGAAGGCAACTCTACTGGACTCTCCAGTTTGAGGCTGAGCTGCTCCTGGCGGCCATCTCTAAGTCCGGTAGCCAAAACTGTCACTCTCATTTCGCCCTTTAAACATTTGTCAATGACTGCCCCGAATATGATATTGGCATTGGGGTCAACTGTTTCGTAAATAGCTGCCGTTACCTCATCCACGTCCTTCAGACTAAGATCCGTTCCACCGGTAATATTAATTAACACTCCCCTGGCTCCGGCTACATCTACCTTTTCCAATAGGGGACAGGTAATGGCTCCTTGAGTTGCTTCCCTGGTCCGATCTACTCCCCTTCCAAAACCCACTCCCAAAAGTGTTCCCCCCGCTTCAGCGATAATTGTTCTCACATCAGCTAAGTCTAAATTTATTAACCCGGGAACTGTGATAAGATCTGAAATGGCTTTAATTCCCTGAAGGAGGATGTTATCAGCCATCCTGAAAGCATCTAAGAAGGAGGCCTCTCTCCCGGCTAAACTGAAGAGCTTCTGATTAGGAATGCAGATCAGGGCATTGACCCTGTCCCCTAATTCCTTCAGGCCGGATTCTGCCCGGATGCTACGCTTTCGCCCTTCAAAGAGGAAAGGCCTGGTAACCACAGCTACTGTCAACGCTCCCACTTCTTCGGCAACCTGAGCAATTACCGGGCTGGCTCCAGTTCCAGTTCCTCCTCCTAATCCAGCAGTAATGAAGACTAAATCTGCCCCGGCTAAAGCGGCGGTAATCTCTTCCCGACTCTCCTCAGCCGCTTTGCGTCCAACCTCAGGATTAGCCCCTGAACCTAATCCTTTGGTTAACCTTCGGCCAATCTGTATCTTTTGAGGAGAGATGCTCTTCTTTAAAGCTTGAGTATCAGTATTGACAGCAATAAAGTCGATGCCGTTATGCCCGGCCTCCTCCACCATATGGTCAACGGCATTCGACCCTCCTCCTCCTACTCCAATAACCTTTATATCAGCATGGCAGTCAAATTCCCTTTCAAAATCTAACATTTTGTCCTCCTTTAAAAGAATTCTCCCAACCATTCCTTCATCCTGAGTGCTACCTGGCTGAAGAGGTTGCGCCCCTTAAAGCGAGCCATCTTCTTCTGCCTTCTATAGGCCAGCCCATATTGGACCAGCCCTACTGCCGTGGCATAGATGGGACTATCCTTATCTTTACCTAATCCTTTTACACTCCCATTGGGTTTTCCAAGCCTGAGCGGAAGATCCAATATCTGCTCAGCCATCTGCGGAAGACCGCGAAGCAGGGATGCACCTCCGGTTAAGACCACTCCTGCCGAGATGGAGCGGGCCAGGCCAGTCCTATCTATGTCAGCGTTAACCAAGGAAAATAGCTCCTCAATTCTTGGCTCAATGATTTCACAGAGCTGGGAGAGAGAGACCTTGCCTCCACGCCTACCTCCCACCCCCGGGTAGTGGAAAAACTCTTCCCTCTTGATTAAAGAGGGGGTAGCCCAACCATAATCTTTTTTCACATCCTCTGCCTGCTGAGGGGAGGTGCGTAACCCGACCGAAATATCGTTAGTCACATGGTCCCCTCCTAAGGCTAAAACCTCACTGTGCCGAATACTTCCCCTGGAGAAAATGACCATATCGGTAGTTCCTCCCCCAATATCAATAAGGACTACTCCTGAGTGCTTCTCCTCAGTAGAGAGCACTGCTTCTGCTGAGGCTAAGGGTCCCAGGACGATGTCCTCTACCTCAAATCCAGCCCGGTTCACCGACTTAATGATATTCTGGGCAGAAGTGACCGCCCCGGTGACGATATGAACCTCTGCCTCTAAGCGGTTGGCCCACATCCCTACCGGATTCTTCACCCCATCCTGGTCATCAACCGTGAACTCCTGAGGAATAACGTGAATGACCTCTTGGTCCAGGGGAATAGCCACCGCTTTGCCGGCATCAATTACCCTCTCTACATCCCGGCACTTAATCTCCCTTGAGGTCCGGGAGATACCCACCACCCCTCGGCTGTTAAAGCCCCTGATGTGCCCTCCGGCTATTCCAGTGAAGACTTTGACCACCTCGATTCCTGCTTCTTCTTCTGCTTTCTCAATAGCTCTTTCCACTGAGTCAATGGTACTCTCTAAATTTACTACCACTCCTTTCCGAAGACCCTTGGAGGGAGTAACTCCGGTTCCCGTTATCTCTACATCCCCATCCTCGTTATGACGGCCGATCATAGCACAGATCTTGGTGGTGCCAATGTCCAATCCAATCACAAATTCTTGCTTTTTCATTCGCTTGCAGTCCTAAAGGACGTCCTGTGGACAGCCCTAAAGGCAGCACTCGGACGTGTAAGCTTCACCACTGGTCTGGAAAACCTCAAATCTATATATTCTGCTTCCTCTTCCCTCTCGGTTAGGTCAGACAGAATGAGTTTTAACTCTCTCATCCATTTCTCTTTACTTAGCTCTCCCAATAAGACCTTTGTTCTCTTATTGGCCAGAATTAACTCCGGCCCTCCTAAATTTATACCATAGGAATTTACTTTTAGACCGGATGAGGCTAAAGCAGCTAATAGCTCCAGGGCCACCGTCAATTTCGGACACTGAAGCTTCTCTCCCACCTTCAGCCGATACCCCTTCACTCCCTTAATGAGGGGAAGAGAGTGGGAGAAAGGATTAGCCCGCCCAGGGCGGGGCAACACCACTCCTTCCTTATCAACCGGATAGGCTTCGCCGCCGCTTTCAAAGAGAGCAACTGCTTCCCTCTCCCTAATATTAACTGTGACCGCATTGGGGAAAGCTCGAGAGATAATAGCCTCTCTAACCCGGGGATTCCTTTCCAGACGCTCCTGGATTGCCCTTAAATTGACCCGGAATATATTCTTACCCAGCTTGATATTGGCTAATTTCTCCAAGACCTCCTGCCTAAGGAAGGTAGCTCCCTTGAAATTTACTTCCTTAATCCGGAAGAAATGGGAGGTGAGAAGGAAATCTTCTGCCTTCTTCCCGGCGAAAGCAAGTCCAGCTATAAGGGAAAGGATTAGAGTTAACTTACCCAATCCCTTAAAGAGCTTCTTCCTTTTCTCTCTTCTGCGTTCCCCGAGCTTCTTCCTCGTCCTTATCTGACCATTTCCTCTCATCCTGCTTTCTCCCTCAAGGCAATCTCAATTAGCTTCCTGCAGAGCTGTGGGAAACTAACTCCAGCCACCTGGGCGGCCTTGGGCAGGAGGCTGATGGAGGTTAGCCCCGGGATGGTATTCACTTCAAATACATAAGGCTTTCCTTCCTGACTCACCTTCATATCTACCCGGGACATACCCCTGCAGCCTAAGGCCCGATGTGCCTGCAGAGCAACTTCCTGAGTCTTGCCGTAGAGCTCCTTACTAAGAGGAGCTGGAACCTTAAACTTAGTTAAGCCGTTTGTATACTTGGCCTCGAAATCGAAAAATTCGTGCTTAGGAACGATTTCAATAACAGGTAATGCCGATCCATTCAAAATACTGACGGTTACCTCCCTTCCATCTATATACTCCTCCACTAAAATTTTATCATCGTATCGAAAAGCTCTATCCAATGCCGGCAGGAAATCTTCTTCCTCCTTAACAACTGATACCCCGATGGTTGACCCTTCTCGAGCCGGCTTGATGACTACTGGAACCTTTATGGTGGAATGGCGAGGAGGCTGAGAGATGACTACCTCCTTATCCTTATCCTTATCCTTATCCTTATCCTTCTCTCTCTCTAAGACATAGAAATCCGGAGTGGGTATCCCATCCCTTAAGAAAACTTCTTTGGAGGCAACCTTATTCATAGCCATGCGGCTTGCCTCCACTCCGGAGCCAGTGTAGGGAATGGCCAATGATTCTAATAGGGCCTGGATGGTGCCATCCTCCCCATATCTTCCGTGAAGGGCGATAAAGGCTACCTCCACCCCTTCCTCCTTCAACCTCTCCTCTATATCCTTATCCACATCGATAGCCACCACATTCAGACCACTTCCCCGCAGAGCCTCCTCCACCGCTCTTCCCGACTTGAATGAGATCTCCCTCTCGCTGGAAGGCCCACCCATAAGCACGCCAATCTTTTTCTTAGCTATTTGATTCGTCTTTACCATTGAACACTATCCAATAATTTCAATCTCTGGTTCTAATCTTATTCCCATCTTCCTGAGGACTTCTTCTCTGACTGTCTCCATGAGACTAAATACTTCTTCTGCCTTAGCTCCTCCCCGGTTGATGATAAAGTTGGCATGTTTGGTAGAAACCTGGGCATCTCCTACCCTCCTGCCCTTTAAGCCTGCTTTATCAATCAATTCTCCCGCTGAAACGTGAGAAGGATTCTTAAAGATACATCCCGCGCTCGCCTCGCGGAGAGGCTGGGTTTCTTTTCTTTTCCTTGAATGCTCCTTCATTAAATTAGCAATCTCGTCCTTATCTTCCTTCTTGAACTCCATCTCCGCCTCTAAGACTACCTCATCTTTCCCAAGGTTGCAGGTGCGATACCCGAAGGGCACTGTTTCACCGTAGTCAAACTTCAAGTCTTCTTTCTTCAGAAGAGAGATTCCCCTGGATGGGTTGAGAACCTTTACCGAACTGGTGACATCTCCCACCGAGACCGATTGAGCTCCCGCATTCGTGACCACTCCGCCTCCCACTGTCCCCGGAATACCAACAGCAAATTCCAATCCTCCCAAGCCACGCTCGCCTGCTTCCGAGGTCAGCTTAGATAAGAGAACTCCAGCCCCCGCCGCTACCTTTTCCTCATTAAATTCAAGTTTCTGGAAACAGTCACCTCTCAAGCTTATAATCAGCCCCCGAAATCCTCTATCCCGGGCCAGGATATTCGTCCCTTCTCCCAGAACTTTCCAGGGTAGGTGCCTGTCTAAAGCAAACTCAAGGATTACTCTCAAATCCTCTAAATCTTTGGGTTCTACCCAGTAATCAGCCGGGCCGCCGATGCGAAGTGAAGTATGTTTACTCAACGGCTCATTGAATTTTATCTTGCCTTTCACAATCCGGGTAATTTCTTTAGCTAAACTCATATTTTCACCTTAACCTTTGCACTATTTCCCCGGCTACCGTATCAATATCCCCTGCTCCCATAGTAATCACCGTATCTCCTGGCTGAAGGATGTTCATTACCCGGTCAGCAATCTCTGATTTGTCTGGAATGAACTCGACGTTTTCCTGGCCAATGTCTCGAACCGCCTCGTATATGTCCCGCCCGCTTACCCCGGGCAGAGGTTCCTCACCAGCCGAATAGATCTCAGTTATGACCAGGAAGTCTGCTTCCTCAAAGGCCGAGGAGAAATCCTTTCTTAAGAATTTTGTCCTGGTATAGCGGTGCGGCTGGAATATTCCGATTATTCTCTTCGCTCTCCACTGCCGGGCAGCCTTTAGAGTAGCTCTTATCTCAGTGGGATGATGAGCATAGTCATCCACTACCACAATGTCCTTAACTTCACCCCTTATCTCAAAGCGCCTCTGGACCCCATGGAAATTAGTCAGAGCAGAGCTTATTTTCTCAAACCCAACCCCTACCTCTAATGCAACCCCAATGGCCGCAAGCGAATTGTAGATATTGTGTCTGCCCGGCACCCCGAGCTTGATCTTGCCTAACCTCTCCCCTCGATGAAAGACCTCATATTCTGATCCCAATCCCCGGAACTTCACTTCCTTAGCTACCAGGTCAACTCCCTGCTTAATACCATAGGTCAATATCCTAACGTTTTTCGTTTTTCGTTTTTCGTTTTTCCCTGTTATCTTCCTAACATTTGGATGGTCAGATAGGACTAGACATCCGTCATCGGAGACCCTTCCGACAAACCTTCTAAAAGCCTCAATGATAGCAGGCAGGTTATGATAATACTCCAGGTGATCAGCTTCGATGTTGGTGACTACGGCCAAGGCAGGAGATAGTTTCAGGAAAGAGCCATCGCTCTCATCAGCCTCAGCTACTAAGTACGAGCTATGCCCAAGTCTGGCATTTCCTCCAATGTCATTTAGCTCTCCTCCAATAACTATAGTTGGATCGAGCGCAGCTTCGGAGAGGATAGAGGCGACCATGGAAGTGGTGGTGGTCTTCCCATGCGTTCCGGCCACAGCAATTCCATTCCTCTCCCTCATCAGCTCAGCTAACATCTCTCCCCGGGAGAGGACGGAAAGACCCCGCAGGCGGGCTGCTTTCAGTTCGGGATTGATAGAAGGAATGGCTGAGGAGAATATCACTAAATCGGCTTGAGCTAAGTTCTCTTCCCCGTGGCCGTGGTGAACCACTGCTCCTCGCTCCTCAAGGCGTTTGGTAATCAGGTTCATCTTTATGTCTGAACCACTCACCCTATAGCCCAGTTCCAGTAAAACCTGGGCCAGAGCGCTCATTCCCGCTCCGCCAATACCAATGAAATGAATGTTCTTAATCCCCTCTAACATGTATAGTCCCTTGGTTAACTAAAGTTCTGTGCTGCCTATTAATCGAAACTCTCCGTGAGAACCTGCTCCAGCGTGCAGAGCGCCACGCAAATGGACGTGTCCGCCGCTCCGTAGTAAATTTTCATCCTGCCGTCGGGATCAACTACGGCGCCACAGGCAAAGCACACGTTCGGAACGTCGCCGATCCGCTCATAGTGCTCACGCGGCGACAGGACTGGCGTAGAACTGCGCTTGATGACCTTCGATGGGTCATCAAGATCAAGCAGGGCGGTTCCGATGCGGTAAATCGCGCCGGCAGAGGTTAACTTGACCCCGTGATAAACTTCCAACCAGCCCTGAGAGGTCTCTATCGGAGGCACAGAGGCGCCGATGCGAAAGTCATCCCAGTAACCGGTCCGAGGCGTCATTACAATTTCAGAATCACCCCAATTTAGCAGGTCTGGCGAATACGATATCCAGATGCTGCCGCGACCGCCACCTATCGGTCTGTCAAGTCTGGCGTACCTGCTCTTAATCTTCCTGGGAAACAGGACACCGTCTTTGTTCCCCGGCTCGGAAACAAGCCCGATGCGCTCATAGTTGACATAATTTCTGGTTTTCGCGATGGCAATTCGCGGACCGCATTTACCTACAGCCGTGTAGACTATATAGCAGGTGTTTTCCAGGAACGTCGCGCGTGGATCTTCTATGCCTCTCAATTCGTACTCTGCGAAAGGTCCGCTTTTATCCGGCATCATTACCGGCCTTTCATCAACCTTGAAGCGCAGACCATCCCGGCTTCGTGCCAGGGCGAACATGGAATATCCCTGCTGTCCCTCAACCCTTAACAGGAGTAACACGCCTTCCTTAGTCACTATCGGCGTGCCGTTGAACACCGTGTTGGCCCGGAAAGGAATATCCTCCATCCTGATGGCCGGATTGCCCTCCCATCGATGTAACAGGTCTCTGCCCATAGGCCGTCGGGGCATCACTTAGAATTCCTCCTTGCTCATAGAACAGGTTTCCACAATTTCCTCAACGGTTGTACTTCCGAGACAAATGCAACTGTCGGCTCCGCTGTAAATGATATCCATTTCGTTGTTGTTCTTGACCAATGCGCCGGTAGAAAACACGATATTACTCAAGTCGCCGATACGCTCATAGTCCTCACGCGGTGACAGGATTGGGATATTTGAGCGGCTGACAATCTTTACAGGGTCTTCTCCGCTTAGGATAGCCGCGCCCAGCCGGAACAGAGGGCCGGCCTGGGTCTCCTTGACTCCGTAATATATCAACAGCCACCCCTGGGGAATTTTCATCGGAGGGGGACCTGCCCCAACGCGTGATGAGTCCCAGAAGCCTGCTCTCGGTGACAGAAGAAGTTCACTGTCACCCCAGTAGATAAGATCATGACTGTAACTGACCCAGATGCTGTTCCCTTCCCGAGGACGGCATAGTCTCGCATAGCGTCCCTTGATCTTTTCGGGAAAGAGCGCACCGGTTTTCGTATCAGGCTCTGAAATAAGGCCATGTCGCTCGACTTTGACAAAATCCCTCGTTGTTGCCAGTCCCAGCCGGAAGCCATGCTCACCGCTGGCGAGGTAGACAATGTAATAAACTCCGTTTATCAAGGTCACCCTGGCATCCATGACGCCACGCGACTCATGCAGTCCAAATTCAAGAGGATCCCTGCGGGCGCCAATGAATGGTTCCTCCTTCACATGGAAACGGCCCTTCTCATCACTCCCGGCAAGATGTATGGACTGAAATCCCGCAAGATGCTCGATGGTAACAAGAAGAATGATGTCATCCTGGTAAGACGCCACACCTGCAGACCATACATCTGCGCACTGAAAATCCAAGTCTTGAAGCCTGATAAGAGGATTACCCTCCCACCTGTGAACAACATCTCTTTGTGTCATTTTTCTTCTGAACATCTGAAGTTCCTCCGCTTGCAGCCCTAAAGGACGTCCTGCGGACAGCCCTAAAGGCAGCACTCGGACATGTTCTACCCGAAATACCTCGACCTGGGCGTGGGCCGCCACGCGTATTTCTCATAAACATCAATATGCTGGCCGGCCACGATCCTCCACGAAACCTTTTTGCTGACAAACCTGTCAATGTTTCTGCGCAGAGACTCGCTCAACTTATCGTCCGTCAATATTCTGATGATGTGATCTGCGAGTTCTTCGTCGGAACTGGCCACAAGACCGCCCTGTGACTCCTCAATCCAATTCTTAAAAGACCTGAGGTCGGAAGTAACCACCGGTTTCCTGAACGCAAAGCAATGCGCCATAGTACCGCTTTGCCCGCCCGCTTCATAGGGGAAGGGCACAACGTGTGCCGCGGACACTATCGTGTCAAAGATGTGCTGCGGAAACTGCCCATGAAGAACCATAATCCTGTCAGTCGCGGGTGATTCTTCAATCATCCTGTACAGCTTTCTCTGATACTCCGGATGATCCACACTGCGCGACTTAGACGCAATAACCAGAACGGCGTCATCCACAGCTTTGGCTACCTTCGGAAAAATTTTCACAACCCTGTCGAAACGTTTAGTCTCACGCAGGTACCCGCACAGGAGAATAACCTTCTTTCCTTCAACACCTATTTTCTTGCGCGCGTCAGTAACTTCCTCCATTTCGCGTACGCCATGCGGAATTACATGAATCTTGTCAGCATGCCCGAAGTGTTCAGTCAGTATTTTCTTGTAATACTCTTCGTGAACAATAATCGCACTGCTTTCCTGCATTACTAAACTGACGACCTGCTCCTGCTCGGGTATAAACTTCTCACGCACGGTGTGAAACGTCACCACTGTCGGGAGATCGGTGACACGGCGGGACATAAGGACCAGCTCCACAACCTGTTTCCTGCTGGGGTGGCCGTAAAGACCAAACTCATGCTGAACATGAAGCACGTCCGGCGTCATCTTAGAAGCCATCTCGAAAATCTCCGCCGCGATGCTCTCCTCCTGCGGTGAGTAGGTGCCGAAAACATAATCACCTTTACCCCCGTACTGACTGAAAATATATACTTCATTTCCTATCTGCCTCAATGCGCCTGTCAAGTACTGAGAGTAAGTCCCTATCCCGCACTCGATTGGCGGATATGTTGATACTATTCCTATTCTCATCTTTCCACCCTCACATTACGTATTCAAGTCTGCCAGCAACTCGTCAACGCTGGTTATAATCAGATTCGTAGTTTCGTCGCACGCACCGTAGTAGAGGTAGATCTCTCCATTCGGGCGCTCAACAAGCCCGTTCGAGAAAACGATGTTGGGGAAGAACCCACTGGTTTCATAATCCTCTTCAGGAGCCAGAAACGGTTTCTCGCCTCTTGCGACAACCCGCGCTGGATCTTCCAGGTCAAGCAGGAGCGTGAACAGGTAGTACACAGAATTGTCGCCTTTGCCATGACATATCTCGAGCCAACCCTTGTCTGTCTTTATGGGAGCGGCGCCACCCCCTATCTTTATCCGTTCCCACTCGTTGTTCCGCGGGCGGATCAGGCACTGATGTTCTCCCCAGTCAAGAAGATTAGGCGATGATGAAATCCATATTGATGGCTTGCCGAAACCTTCGTTGTGCGGCCTGTGTAGCGCCCAGTACCTTCCTCGGATTTTTTCCGGAAAGAGGCAAACGTCCTTGTTCGGCGGATAGAAGATAATACCTTTCCTAAAAACGGATTTGAAATCCTGCGTAGTACACAGCGCTGTGGCCCACCCGTCTCGGGATATTGCTGTGTAGTTAATGTAATACTCGCCTTCGATCTTCACTACTCGCGCATCCTCGCACCCGTACTGCTCACTCGGCGTACAGGGATACAGAAGCGGCTGAGCGTCAACGCTAAAATTAATCCCGTCAGCACTTCTGGCGACACGGATTGTGCTAAGCGTCGAGAGATAATCAATGCCCTTATATACAACACCACGAGTATCCTTAAGTTGAACGTCAGGATCGCCATGCTTGAAACGGGCGATCTCAAGTCTGCTCCTGCTATCTTCGAAACGGTAAAGTGGAACACCGATGCCCCCTGGCTCTACCTTGCATCGCTCGGAAATTCGCACAAGCAGTATAACCTGGTCCCGGTAAACAGTTGCCCCCGCATTGAAAGCTCCCATTACTTCAAGCTCGGGCACAGTCGGTGCGACCATGTGTGGGGTAATAAGTGGATTCTTTTTATGCCTGATCATGATTCATCAATACAGCCATAGGCAGTACTGCCTCATCGTATTTAACATTTTCTTGCCGTATAGGAAATTATAAATTTCCCATACGATAGTAAGTTGCGAGGCGATAGCCGAGCTAACTTGCCAGGCGCAGGATTCTCTCCACCACTTTTTCAGCCGCTTTCGGTCTACCTAACCGACGGCTGTTCTCAGCCATCCGGGAGAGTTTCCCCTCCTCGGCCAATAAGTTCAAAATGGCCCCGGCTAAGCACTCCCCGGTTAACTCCCAGTCCTCTATTATCACTGCTGCCCCACTGCCTTCCAGCCAGCGGGCATTTTGCTCCTGATGATGGTGGGTAGCCCATGGGTAAGGGATAAGAATAGCCGGCAGCCCACAGGCAGTAACTTCAGCTAAGGTAGTGGCACCAGCCCGGCAGATGACCAGGTCAGCCTGACTGTATGCCTCTTCCATCCGGTGAAGGAATGGATAGACCACTGCTTCTACCCCAGCCTTTTTATAGGTCTCCACCACAAGTTGATAATCTTCCCTGCCGCTTAAGTGAATTACACTATAAGACCCCACCTTTTCTTCGCTTGCAGCCCTAAAGGACGTCCTGCGGACAGCCCTAAAGGCAGCACTCTTACGTGTCAAGTAATTAACCGCCTCCAACATAGATACATTTATCCGATGTGCCCCTCGACTTCCTCCCATTACTAATATCGTCTTTGCACTTTCACTCTTCCTTTTTTGACTCCGGACGATTTCACCGCGAACAGGATTGCCGGTAAAGACTGCTTTTCCATTTGGGAAAAACGGCATTGACTCAGCAAAACTTACATTGACTTCATTAACAAACCTGCTCAGGATGCGATTGGTAATACCCGGCATCAGGTTTTGCTCATGGATCAAGGTGTGAAATAGGACGCCGTGAAAGTGCCGCCTTGGCTGGAACGGGTTTCGTGACAGCCTGGCAAGGAGAGAGGCTGCCAAGACGAATGGTCCGGATAGATATCCCCCCATTCCCACGACGACATTCGGCCGAAGCCTTAACAAGATATAGATAGATTGGAAAAATCCCAAGAGGGTCTTTATCACAGATGAAAGAAGCCTTCCCGGAGATTTCCCCAACCATCCCTCGCCCAATATATTAAGATATGCAAATCCTTCCCTGGGCACAGTCTCGGCTTCCAAACCTCTCCTCCTCCCGATGAAGGTAATGGCGCATCCTACTTCCCCCTGCTTCAGCTTCTCAGCTATGACCAAGCCAGGGAATAGATGCCCTCCCGTCCCCCCAGCCACAATCACTATTTTCAAAGTCACAGACTTTCACCAGTTGAAATCACTTTTGGTTTTTAGTCTTTAATTTTGAAACTCCTGAATGCCGAGATATATTCATCAGCAGTCCCACTCCCACCATATTCATCAGAAGAGAAGAGCCCCCAAAACTGATGAAAGGAAGAGGGATTCCTTTGGTGGGCAGTGAGCCGGTAGCCACTCCCATATTGATAATTGCCTGTCCGCCAATGGCCGCGGTAATCCCGACTCCCAATAAGTGACCAAATAGGTCAGGGGCCCGAAATGCAATCCTCATCCCCGTCCAGATGAAGAGCAGAAAGAGAATAACGATGGCTGCCGTTGCCATGAAGCCCAGTTCCTCCCCGATGATGGAGTAGATGAAATCAGTGTAGGCAGCCGGAAGATAAAATAGCTTCTGCCGGCTCTCTCCCAAACCAATTCCATCCAGTCCTCCAGAACCAAGAGCCATAAATGATTGAGTGATCTGATAGCCAGCGCCCTTTGGGTCCTTCCAGGGATCCAGGAAAGCTAAGATTCTGCGCTGACGGTAAGGGACCCGGAAGATTAAGAGATAGAGAGCGGGCAGCGAAGAGAAGCCTATCCCGGCCAAATAAATTATCCTCACTCCAGCCACGAAGAGGAGTATAAGAGAGACCATCCCTATAAGGAGACCGGTTCCCAGATCTGGCTGAAGCAGGATAAGTCCGGTTACCACTCCCAGAACCAACAGAGGCGCAAGCAGCCCTCGCCAAAGCTCCTTGACTCTGTCCTGTTTCCTGGCTAAATACGCAGAAAGATAGAGGATGAGAGCCAGTTTGGCCATCTCTGATGGCTGAAAGCTAAACCTCCCTAACCTCAGCCACCGTCTGGCTCCTCCCGCCTCTTTCCCGAACTGAGGCAGTAGGACCATGATGAGAAGAAGCACAGACAGAAGAAGCAATGGTTTGCTCAAAACCTTAAGGAGCTCATATTTAGTCACCATGGCTATCAACATAAAAGCTAAACCCAATCCCGTCCACATGAGTTGCCTCTTCAAAAAATGGGCGCTGTCCCCATATTTCTCCTCAGCGGAAATTGCACTGGTAGAGTAGATGGCCACCAGTCCAATGCTCACCAAGGTGAAGGTAAGGAGAAAAAGTAAACAACTACTTTTGGTCATGGCAAATTATGTGAGGTTTTTCTTCATTGAGTCTCTTGACCAGTTCTTTAAAGACCTTTCCTCTTTCCTCAAAGTTCTTGAACATATCGAAGCTGGAGCAGGCAGGGGAAAGGAGCACAGTATCTCCCGGCTGAGCTAAGGAGCAGGAAAGTTTGACCGCCTCTTTCATGGAGTCCACTTCCGCAATGGGAACAGTCCCGGCCAAGGATTTTTTAATCTTAGTCTTGGCCTCACCTAAAAGAATGAGAGCCTTCACCCTCTCCTCAACGGATGTCTTCAAAACAGAATAATCGGCTCCCTTATCACGTCCTCCAGCAATGAGGATCGCTGGCCCGGTCAAGCTCTCCAAAGACCTGGCTACCGCTCCCACATTGGTCCCTTTAGAGTCATTTATAAATTTAACTCCTTTAATTTCGGCCACCGGCTCTAATCGGTGCTCTAAACCAGAAAATCCTCTCAAACCTTGACCTATCCCCACTGGATTCAGCCCGAGGATGATAGCCACCGCCGCTGCCGCAAGTGCATTCTCTAAATTATGAAGTCCTATCTCCTCAAGAGGAAGAATATTTACCTCTTTCCCGTCCCATCTAACGGTGATTATACCTCCTTTCAAGAATGCTCCTTCCCTAAGCTCCTCGCGCTGACTGAAGAAGACGACCCTGGTCTTTATTTGGGAGGAAAGGCTACGGACCCCGGTATCATCCCGGTTAAGCACGGCGAAATCTTCCCCATCTTGATTGGTGAAAATGCGCTTCTTCACCTCCAAATACTGAGAGAAGGAACCATTATATCTGTTTAGATGGTCTGGAGTCAGGTTAAGCAGAACGGAGACAAAGGGTTTAAAATCTTTTATTGTCTCTAATTGGAAACTGCTCACCTCAAGCACCACTATATCCTCCTCCCTAATTCTATCTGCTAAACTGCATATGGGGATTCCGATGTTGCCAGCTACCAGTGCCCGGCCACCATTTGCCTTAAAGATTTCCGCAATTAGCGTGACTGTCGTTGACTTACCATTGGTGCCCGTAACGCCGATAATGCGACCCGGACAGAAACGGGCACCCAATTCCAGCTCGCTGATGACCTCAACGCCCTTCTCCCTGGCCAATTGAAGAGGAGCTGAATCCGGAGGAACTCCCGGACTGGCCACTATAAGAGCGGACCCTAAGACTACCTCCCGGCTATGTCCTCCTATTTCTACCTGGATGCCTTTTCCCCTGAGTTCCCTAACTCTTTTTTTAATCTCTTCGTTCTCACTATTTTCAGTGACAGTAACCCTGGCCCCCAGATCATGAAGAAGCTTAGCGGCGGCCAAACCACTTCTGCCTAAGCCAATCACCGTTGCCCTCTCACCTTGAAGCTCTATCATCGCAGTTTCAGAGTGCTCAAACTAAGCAGGGCCAGGATGACGGCTAAGATCCAGAATCTAACGATAACTTTCGGTTCAGCCCAGCCCCGCAGTTCAAAATGGTGATGTAAGGGCGCCACCATGAATACCCTCTTGCGCCGAAACCTATAGGAGACCACCTGGATGATCACCGAGAGGGCTTCCAGGACGAAGACTCCGCCCACCACTAACAACAATATTTCATGTTTAATGACAATGGCAACTACCCCTAATGCTCCACCCAAAGCCAGGGAACCAGTGTCCCCCATGAAGATCTGGGCCGGATAGCTATTAAACCAGAGGAAACCAAGCCCGGCTCCAACGACAGCGGCGCAGAAGATACTCAGCTCCCCGCTGCCGACGATGTGGACTATATTCAGATACTCGCTGAACTTAACATGTCCGCATACATAGCTCATCCCAGCATAGGCCGCCGCGGCCACTGCCACACAGCCGATGGCCAAACCATCTAACCCATCGGTGAGATTCACTGCATTTGAGGTAGCTACAATGACTAACATAACGAAGGGAATGTAAAGCCAGCCTAAGGGGAGGAATAAATTCTTTAAGAAGGGGAAGGTAAGCTCAGTTCCGTGCTCCGGGTGAAGAGGATGATAATAAAGATATAAGCCAATGAGCAGGCCTAATCCAAGCTGACCGGTAAGCTTAGTGGCCGCCCTTAACCCGCGGGAGCGCTCCTTAGCTACGCTAACCAATTTTATCCGGTCATCAATGAACCCTAAAATACCTAACCAGACAGTGCAGGCTAAAATTAAGAGAATGAACCTGTTGCTGAGGTCTGCCCAGAGGAGGGTGGGGAAGAGGAGGCTCAACAATATGAGAACTCCGCCCATGGTGGGAGTCCCTTCCTTGCCCTGATGAAGAGCGCGAAGCTCCGGGCAAGCTTCCTTGCCGATTCTCTCCCTCACTTTGAACTTGCCCAGTTTCCTTATGACCAAAGGTCCTAAGACAAGACTCAAGAAGAGAGCAGTTACCGCGGCCAGGGCAGCCCGAAAAGTGATATAGCGCAGGACATTTAAGGGAGAAAAAACTTCACGTAGAAGCGGATAGAGATGATAGAACATTGATAACTTCCTCCATCCTCATTGCCCTTGACCCCTTGATTAAGATAGTATCACCTAACTCAATAATTTCAGCAAGTTTCTTCCCTGCCTCTTCACTATTCCGGCAGATGAAGACATCCTTCATACCGGATGCAGTTGCCTCCTCAGCTAATTCTTGAGAAAGTTTGCCTGCGGTGACTAAAACCTGACAAGATGTCGCGGCTAATTTTCCCAGTTCCCGGTGCATTCTCTTACCCCATTTCCCTAATTCCAGCATATCTCCTAAGACGGCTATCTTCCTCCCGCCAGTGTGAAGACCACTGAGGAACTGAAGAGCCATCTTCATCGATTCCGGGTTAGCATTATAGGCATCGTTAATGACTTTGACTTTGCCCAGGGAAAGAATCTGCATTCGCATGGCCGGCCCCTTGAAGCTCTCCAACCCTTCCTTAACTACACTCAAATCCAGCCGAAAGAGAGAACAGGCCCCTGCAGCAGCCACAGCATTGTAAATATTAACATATCCGAGGAGGGGCAATTTAATCCTCACTTCTCCGTTCAAGGTAAATTCAGATCGCCCATCCGGCAGGCATCTGATCTCAGTCGCTTGAAAGTCAGCCTTGCGCCTTATCCCGAAGCTGATCAGGTTTCCTTTAACCCTCCCGGCCATAGCCCAGACCCGATCATCGTCTCTATTCAAGATGACTGTCCCCTTCTCGCTTAGACTGTCCACCAACTCTCCTTTGGCCTCAGCAATTTCCTCGATATCGGTAAACAGTTCCAAATGGGCTGGCCCCACATTGGTGATCACTCCCATAGTTGGCTCGACCAGTCCGGCAAGTTGAGCAATCTCGCCTGGAGCACTCATCCCTATCTCTAAAACTGCTGCCTGGTGCGAGCTCGAGAGGTGAAGTAAGGTTAAAGAGACCCCCACATGGTTATTGAAGCTGGATTGTGCTTTCAAGGTGTGGAGCCTCTTAGACAGGATGCCTGCTATCATGTCCTTGGTAGTCGTCTTGCCGTTCGACCCCGTTACCGCCACTATGGGCAGGTCAAACTTTTTCCGATAATAATGAGCGATATCCTGGAGAGCTTTTAAGGTATCGCTAACCTGGATAATAGTAGCTTGTGCCTTCTGACCGAAGCCTCGGGGCCGGTGGCTGAGAATGGCCCCCATAGCTCCTTCCCCCAGTGCCTCCCCCAAAAAATCGTGCCCATCGTATCTTCGCCCCTTCAAAGCCAGAAATAATTCTCCCTCCTTTATAGTACGAGAATCGATGGAGATGTTAGGAACAACCAGTTGAAGGTCACCAGCTATTAAATCTCCCTGGCTTGCTTCAACAATCTCCGCCACAGTTACCTTCTCCATCGCATTAACTGCCGGCCAGTATCTTTCTCACTACCTCTCGATCGTCAAAGGCAACCACCGTATCCTTTAGCACCTGATAACTTTCGTGCCCCTTGCCAGCTATTATTACCACATCGTCCTTCCTGGCCCGGGCAAGAGCTTCCTTTATGGCTTGAAATCGGTCTTCAACTACCAGGTAGTTGCGTCTGCGCCCAAATCCACGCCGAATCTCACTGATAATCATTCCTGGCTCCTCGCTCCTGGGATTGTCCGAGCTTAGAATGGAAAGGTGGCTGTAGCGGGAGGATATCTTACCCATGAGAGGGCGTTTGCGCTTGTCCCTATCCCCACCGCAGCCAAAGACGGTGATAACCCTTCCCCTGGCCATCCCATTAGCCATGCTCTTGGCGAGCATCAAAAGGTCTTCTAAGGCACTGGGTGTGTGAGCATAATCCACAATGACGGTAAAGTCCTGCCCGCAGTCAATGAACTCAAACCTTCCGGGGACCCCCTGGGCAGTCTCTAATCCCTCTTTAATGCAGTCCAATTTTATCCCCTGGCTTATTCCCACTCCAATGGCGGCCAGGGCATTATAGACATTAACTGTGCCGATGAGTTTCATTTTCACAGGAAAAGCTCCGTCTGGAGTTTCCGCCTGAAAAGAAAGACCAGACAAGTGAGAGCTTATCCGGGATGCTCTAATGTCGGCTCTTCGTCTTATACCATAGGTGAGGACCTTACCGCCTGCCACCTTAAGCAAATGGCGACGATAGCGGTCATCTATATTGATCAAGGAAGTTTTCTCTTCTTTCTTTACTCCCTCATCTTTCAGTTGCTGGAAGAGTTTACTCTTAGCCTTCAGGTAATGGGAAAATGAGCCATGGTAATCTAAGTGATCTAAGCTCAGGTTAGTAAATGCGGCCACATCGAATTCAATGAAGTCGACT
Source organism: bacterium (assembly GCA_023130215.1). Lineage (GTDB taxonomy): Bacteria > NPL-UPA2 > NPL-UPA2 > NPL-UPA2 > JAGMAN01 > JAGMAN01. The sequence continues at coordinate 7,897 of JAGMAN010000030.1, read as the reverse complement.
CGATGCTGGTCCAGAGAGTGGGAGGATACCTCCAGGACGGCATAACTGCATCCAGCCTTAACCATTTCACTGAGCATCCTTTGTAGATCGAGTGATTGGGGAGTAGTATTTCCAGCGGGAAGAATTCTCTCTCCCCAGCGGTAGTTTATGGTTCCCACTAAACCAACCTTGTCCCCGGCTGTCTTAAGAATGGACTCAGTGAGATAAGTAGTGGTCGTCTTTCCATTAGTTCCGGTGACTCCAATGACTTTAATTCTTCCAGAAGGATGTCCATAGAAATTATCGCTTATCCTGGCCAGGGCAAGCCGGGTATCCTGCACTACTACATAAGTGATATCTCCTCTGTCCATCCTGCCGCCCTCAACCAGTAAAGCTACTGCCCCTCTCTCTATGGCTTCGGAGATAAAGGCGTGCCCATCCAGACGATAGCCCTTCAGACAAGTAAAGAGAGAGCCTTTCTCAGCCTTTCTTGAGTCATAGGCAATGGAGGAAATTTCCCGGTCATTGCTGCCATGAATTGACTTTATCTCTAAGTTCTTTAAGAGCTCCTTTAATTTCATTTTAATTTTTGATTTTTGAAATTGCTAAATAGGTCATGACCCCTTCAGCTACCCGGCGGAAAGTAGGACCAGCCACCATCGCCCCGTAGTAATCCCCCCGGGGTTCATCCACAGTTATTAGGATAACTATCTCTGGATCCCCGGCCGGCAGATAGCCCATGAAGGAGGAAATGAATTTAGTGTGTGAATATCTTCCTTCCTCAACCTTTTGGGCAGTCCCTGTCTTACCAGCCACCCTGTATTCCTTCAGGCCAGCCATCTTTCCCGTTCCCTTCTCCACTACACCCACTAAAATATTGGTTAACTGCTTAGCGGTCCGAGAAGAGATAACTCTTCCAACTGCCTGCGGCTCAAATTTCCTCACTACTTCTCCCTCCCCATCCAGAACGGAATCTACCACCATTGGCCGCATTAAGATCCCACCGTTGGCAATGGCTGAGAGGGCGGTAGCTAACTGCACCGCATTGACCGTTATCTCCTGTCCAAAGGGAATGGCTCCCAGGGAAAGTTTTGACCACGAATGGGGGTGTCTTATCAACCCTTTCACCTCTCCCGGAAGATCGGCGCCGGTCTTCGTCCCGAAGCCAAAGGCACGGATGTAGCGGTAGAGTCTCTCTTTCTGCAGGGCTTGGCCAATCTTGACGACGCCGATATTGCTGGAGACCTCTATCACCTCTTTAAAACTGAGCCATCCATGGGGATGAACATCACGAATGGTGTGCCCACACAATCGGTAGGAGCCTTCCTCGCAGAAGATTTTGTCTTTCAGTTGGAATATCCCCTCTTCCAGGCCAGCGGCAGCTGTAATAACCTTAAATGTGGAGCCAGGTTCAAAGGTATCAGTAATGGCTCGGTTCCGACGGGAACTAACTTCATCGCCCTTAAAGGAGTTGGGGTTGAAGGTGGGTCGGTTGGCCAGAGCTAAAATCTCGCCTGTTCTGGGGTTCATGACCACGATAGTCGCCCCCTTTGCCTTCCTTTCCTGAAATGTCCTTTCCAGTTCCCGCTCGGAGATGTGCTGGATGACTTCATCTATGGTTAAGACCAAATGGCAGCCATCCGTGGGGGGAGCATGGTTGGAGCGGAAGGGAAGAATCTCCCGGCCCCGGGCATCCTTCTCCGCCTGACACCAGCCAGGAGTCCCCCGAAGATATCTATTATAGTAAAGTTCCAACCCCTCCAGTCCAACACCATCTACATCTACGAATCCTAAGAGGTGAGCAGCTAACTGACCCTTTGGGTAGAATCTCTTCACCTCTTTCAGGTAGCCAACTCCGGGAAGATTGAGATTCCGGACCTGCGCTCCCTTCCCTTTCTCTGCCTTCCTGGTCAGATAGACGAAGGACTTTCGGCTGCACAATTTTTCTAACAGGGTAGATGCAGGTATTCCCAAAATAGATGAAAGTTTATCCACATCTTTCTCTATAGACCTTGTCTTTTTCGGCCAGGCACAGATGGAATCAACGGGGACGTTCACTGCTAACTCTTTTCCATTTCGGTCATAAATATTTCCCCGCCGAGGAGAAAGCTGGAAATTTAGCTGGTGCTGGGCCCTGGCCTCCTGGGCCAGGGTTTCCCCGGCAACTAACTGAATCTGGCGTAGACGCTGGAGGAGGTAGATGAAGCAAACGGTGAGAGTGAAGAGAACGAGAAAGGTGCGAAACTTATGCCACTTAGTTACCATAAGATAACCCTCTAAAATTCAAAAAGCATTTTTTCAGCTTTCGGTAGTTCAGAATAAATACCTGAGAGCTAAAAGCGATTTTGGATTTTGGTATTTGATATTTTATTGTGCGAATAGATTGTCCCGGTCGTGGGGCAATTAGCCCTATTTCTTCCCCGGCTATCCTTTCCAAGCGCTGAGGAGATTTGAGGCGAGCCACTCTCAGAAGAAGAGCTTCTCTCTCCTCAGTTAGCTTCTCTTTCCTCTTCCCCCTTTCTTTTATCTTATATCCAGCCTCTAAAAGCTCCACCCTTTCCCAGACATAGAACAGGACTATACCCAGACAGAGGGAAGCCAGGAGAAGATATTTAAAAATGAAAAGATTCTTTCTCTTGCCTTTATTTCTCTTGGCTTTGTTCTTCTTTCTCGTTCCCATGGGACTCTCTTTGTTAAATTTTTTCTCCTGCTCGCAGTTTGGCGCTGCGAGAGCGGGGATTCCTCAATATTTCCTCCTGGCCTGGCCTAACTGGACCTTTGGTTAGAATTCTAAGAACTGGCTTTCCCTGGCATCGGCAGACCGGCCACCGGGGAGGACACTGGCAGGGATTAGCCCACCGCTTAAGTTGCTCCTTGACGAGCCGATCCTCCAGGGAATGGTAGGAAATGATACAGATTCTCCCACCCGAACTCAGCACTTTAATCCCACCTTCCAGGCCCTCTTTTAAGGCTTCCAATTCCTGATTAACGGCTATCCTCAGAGCTTGAAAAGTTCTGGTAGCCGGATGAATTCTTCCACCTAACCGGGGAATAGCCTCTTTGATAATCTCTACCAATTGACCTGCAGTTCTGATTGGCTCTTCTTTTCTCCTTTCCACAATGAGTTTGGAAATTCTGCGGGCCCATCTTTCTTCTCCAAATTCCTTTAGAATCTTTATTAACTCCTCCCGGGAGAGACGGTTGACTAAATGGGCCGCGGTAGCGGTAGATGAAATCCTCGTATCCATTCGCATATCCAGGGGTTCAAATCTAAAACTGAAACCCCTCTCAGGGCTATCCAATTGAAGAGATGAAACACCTAAGTCAAAAAGGAGACCGTCTACTCGCGGAGCGTGCAAGGCAAGTTTCTTAAGGAGGGGCGATAAATTCCTGAAGTTATCCTGGATTAAGGTGAGGTTTCTATATTTCTTTAATCTCTCAGCAGTTCTCTTTATTGCTTCCCCGTCCTGGTCTATCCCGATGAGCTTTCCTTGCCCTCCCAGCCGTTCTAACATGGCTTTGGCATGACCTCCCTCTCCCACGGTGCAATCAACATATATACCACCGGGCCGGCAATTAAGGAACCTGAGTGCTTCCTTAACTAACACCGGGATATGCTCCATCAGTTTCTCATTCTATCCTGATCTCCCCTATCTTCTCCGCTCTTTCTTCTAATGCTTTCTCCTCTGCCTCTCTATACTTGTTCCACCTCTCTTTATCCCAGATCTCAAAGCGAGTGGAAACTCCGATGATGGCTACCTCCTTGTTAATAGTGGCATAGTTCAGAAGAATCTTAGGTATGTTTATTCTTCCCTGCCGGTCACAGGGACACTGGTTGGCCCCTCCATAGAACATGCGGCTCAGGGCCCGTGGATCGGCTTTGTGGGGAGAGAGAGCTCTCAGAGTCTGCTCATAGGCTTGCCACTGATCGGGTGGGAAGACGAAGAGACATTTCTCATAACCTCTGGTCACCATGAATGTATCTACAAACTTATCCTTGAGAGCATCCCGGAACTTAGATGGAACGATAACTCTCCCCTTCCTGTCAATGGTATGTTCGTATTCTCCGTAAAACACTGATGTAACCCCCTAAGCCCAGGTTAAGGCGAGTTTCCCCCACTCCCCTCCACTTCCTACCACTCCAGGCTAATTATACCCCTTTCTATAAGAACTTGTCAAGAAAAACGGCTATTTTTCCTCCATCTACTCAAATTATTTCAAAAAATTGGTTCTCTATGCCTTCTCAGCCCAACATATTGTTGCTTACAGGTCATTCCCCCACCATAAAATGCATAGGGGGATTCTTCTCCCTTCCCATTTCCGCCCCATAAAAATTTCTTCTTTGACATTATTCTTTCTACCTGCTAAACTAAGTTCATCAACACGGATTTTTTTGAGGTAATTTAATGATACCGCTCAAGTCGAATAATCTTATCCGCACTTTCCCTTTAATAACCATATTGTTAATTTTAGCCAATGCCCTTGTCTTCGCCTATCAGCTTTCCCCGGTAGCTCAGGAGCACAACTTCACTGGAGAGCTTGGAGCAGTTGCCTCCCGGATTACCTCCAAACCATTTAAATTGATTATATACCGCGGGGCTGAGAGATGGATTATTCTGCCCACCTTAGCTACCCTGATTACCTGTATGTTTCTTCACGGCTCATTCCTCCATATTATTGGGAATATGCTTTACCTGTGGATCTTCGGGCCGAACATTGAGGACAGGATGGGGCATCTGCGGTTTATACTGTTTTATCCCATCTGCGGATTAGTGGCTACCTTAACCCATATTGCCACTGACCCCAGTTCACCGGTGCCCCTGATTGGAGCCAGTGGAGCTATCGCTGGAATTATGGGAGCTTACCTTTTACTCTTCCCCCGAGCCAGAATACTCTGTCTATTCTTTATCTGGATCTTCCCCCGCTTCATCCGTCTCCCGGCTCTCATCTTCCTTGGACTGTGGATTGCTCTACAGTTCTGGTATGCCCATACTGTCCCCAAGGAGATGAGCGCCGTAGCCTGGTCCGCCCACATCGGAGGTTTTCTAACTGGTCTGCTGCTCATTCACCTCTTCAAAAAGAAATGATTGGGAAATTGGTGTAGTTGAGATTTTGAGAGGACGCTTTCCATAACTATTACTCACCATTTACAGTGGTTTTTATTGAAATTAGTGATTGGATATGGTATATTTGCCAAAAGTAGAAGGGAGGAGAGGGTATGTTTGATGAATTAGCTAAGGAGTTGGCCTCGGTCAGGAAGAAATTGCAAGAGATGAGAGGCTATCTTTGACCTGTCTAATAAGGAGACCAGAATAAGCAAACTTGAGGAGGAGATGTCTAAATCCTCCTTCTGGGATAACAGGAAGAAAGCACAGGATGTCATTAAGCAAGTTAATAATTTAAGGGGGGAGGTTACCTCCTGGCAGGATCTAAAGATGGAGGAGGAGGAGCTTTCAGAGCTCCTTGAATTAGCCCGGGAAGAGGAAGAGGAGAGCCTTTTAAGTGAGCTCGAGGAGAGAAAAGAGAAGCTAAGGAAGGGTTTAGGGGATTTAGAACTTAAGAGCATCCTCAGTGACCAATATGACCGCCACAGTGCCATTCTCACCATTCATGCCGGGGCGGGAGGAACTGAATCCTGTGACTGGGCCAATATGCTCCTGCGGATGTACCTCAGGTGGGGGGGAGGGAAAGGGTATGAAGCTAAAATTCTTGACATCCTCCCGGGGGAAGAGGCGGGAGTAAAGAACGTCACTGTGCTCATGAGGGGTGAGTATGCTTATGGCCGCTTGAAGGCAGAGATAGGAGTGCATCGCCTGGTGCGTATCTCCCCTTTTGATGCCGGACGTCGCCGCCATACCTCTTTCTCATCGGTAGATGTCATTCCCGAGGTTGAGGATGAAGTCCAGGCTGAGATTGTGGATTCGGACTTAAGAATAGACACTTACCGGGCTGGCGGAGCCGGAGGTCAACATGTAAATGTCACCGACTCGGCAGTGAGAATTACCCACCTCCCTACAGGGATCACCTCTCAGTGTCAGAATGAGAGGTCTCAGCATCAGAATAAGGCTACTGCCCTTAAGGTTCTGCGGGCTCGCCTCTTTGAATATTACCGGAAGAAGCAAGAAGAAGAGATGGTTAAACAGAGGGGAGAGAAGGAAGAAATCGCCTGGGGAAGCCAGATCCGTAGTTATGTCTTCCAGCCTTATCAGATGGTCAAGGATCACCGCACCAATGTAGAAACAGGCAATGTGAATGCAGTGATGGACGGGATGATTGACTCATTCATAGAGGCTTACCTGAGGACTAAGCGTTAGAGTTAGAGTTGGAATTTGTTGACATATATGATAGAAGCATATTAGAATAATGCATATGGCAGAAGTGAATGAGCTAGTTAAGGAACGCCGCAGTAAGCTGGAGGGGATAAGGGAGAGTGGAATAAAGCCCTACGGCGGCAGGTTCCAACGAAGTCACTGTCTTGGAGAAGCAGTAGAGGTTAAAGCTAAGGTGAAGGTAGCTGGAAGGATAATGGCTTTGCGCCGCCATGGGAAGACTACCTTCGCTGACCTCAGGGACGGAAGTGGCCAGATTCAGATATATATAAGTTTTGACCTTTTGGGCGAGGAAAGATACAATCTATTCGGGAAACTGGACATCGGTGACTTTGTGGGAGTAGAAGGAGAAGTCTTTAAGACGAAGACAGGAGAGCGGACGATTAAGGTGGAAGATTTCACCATTCTGTCCAAGTCATTAAGGCCACTTCCGGAGAAGTGGCATGGGCTCAAGGATGTAGAAATAAGATACCGCCAGCGCTACCTTGATTTGATAGCCAGCGAAGAGGTGAGGAAGATATTTAATCTTAGAAGTTCCCTTATTAAACTAGCGAGGCAATGGCTGGATGAGCGTGGATTCTTAGAGGTGGAGACCCCCATGCTCCAGCCCATCCCGGGAGGAGCCGCCGGGAAGCCTTTCAAGACTCATCAGGATACCCTGGAGATGGACCTATATTTGAGAATTGCTCCTGAGCTATATTTAAAGAGACTACTGGTTGGAGGTTTTGAGAAAGTTTATGAGATTAATCGCAGTTTTCGCAACGAAGGAATATCCACCCGCCACAATCCGGAATTCACCATGCTTGAAGTCTACCAGGCATATGCTGATTACCAGGACATGATGAAGTTAGTTGAGGAACTTATCATTCATTTAGCAGAGAGCCTGTTAGGGGGAAAAAAGTTCACCTATCAGGGAAAACAGATTGATTTGACTCGTCCCTGGAGACAGATTACCTTCCACGAGACAATGAAAGAGATGCACGGAGTTGACATTGAAGAAGAGGATATAGAGAGTCTAACGGAGAAGATTCGCTCAGCAGGAGTGAAATTGGAAGGGGAGAAGGTGACCCGCAGTGCGCTGATAAGGTTACTGGAGAAATCCCTCAGCTCAACTTCCCCCACTTTTGTCATTGACTATCCGGCCTTCCTCTGCCCCCTGGCCAAGAAGAAGGACGATGAGATAGCTGAGCGATTTGAACTATTCATTGGTGGATGTGAGTTAGCCAATGCCTACTCGGAGCTAAATGACCCCATAGAACAGCGAGACCGGTTTGAGGAACAGAAGGGGGATGAGGGGGAAAAAATAATAGATGAAGACTTCATCCGGGCATTAGAATATGGTATGCCCCCCGCTGGAGGACTGGGTTTAGGTATAGATCGCCTCATCATGCTATTCACCGACTCTCCTTCTATCAGAGAGGTGATATTGTTCCCCCAACTCAGGCCGGAGAAGCTATGAAATTTGAGTGGTTCATCACCAGAAGGTATCTGAAGTCAAGACCGAAGCGCAGGTTTCTCTCGGTCATTGCCCTTATCTCCATAGCGGGAGTGGCCCTGGGGGTAATGACCTTAATTGTAGTTCTTGGCGT
>JAGMAN010000003.1 GCA_023130215.1 bacterium | reverse complement strand
TGGAGTTGCGAAATAATGATTTTGGCGGTTTACGTCTCAAATGGGGTTTTTCTACAGCCTCGTTAGTCTCTTTTGAATAAACAATATCAAATGAGAGGCAGGTATGATTCGTTCTTATAAATCAGAGGATCTTCCAACAATTATGGATATAGGAAATCGCGCGTGGCATGAGATATATAAGATGTTCAGAGAAGCCTACGGCGATGAACTCTTTGGGCGTATCGTTCCCAATGAAGCAACAGAGAAGGGGAATCAAATCAAGGCCCACTGTGAAGAACATCCTGAGTGGGTTTATGTTTGTGAAGAGGGTGGCCGTATCGTTGGTTTTGTCACATTTAGCTTGGACAGTGGAAAAAAGATTGGTGAAATTGGCAATAACGCAGTAGACCATAAATGTGGGTTAAAAGGTATTGGTCAACAAATGTATAAAGTTGTTTTCGAGCATTTTCGACAGCAGAATATGCTGTATGCCAAGGTGCACACAGGACTGGATTATGCACATGCTCGAGCTCGAAGGGCATATGAAAGAGCAGGTTTTAATATTCGACATGAAGATGTCGATTACTATATGAAATTGTGAGCTTTCTTTCCACAAAAGATTTAATTAGGGAGACTAACCATTCACTGCACCTGACCCCCATAGCTTCGCTTTGCGAAGCAAAGCATGGGGGCGGGTGAGTTCCAGCGTAAAATCACGAAAAATATCCTTTCGGGGTGAAAAGATAAGGATTGTTTCGGTGCGACGATCTAGAAAGGAGGAGGTTGATATTTATGAAAGCTAACGAGTTTGACAAGAGGTTTGATGATGGTAAGGATATTTCTAAATATCTGGATGTGTCAAAAGCCAGAAGGTCTGAGCAAGAACAGAAAAGAGTTAATGTAGATTTTCCTCTGTGGATAATTCATTCATTAGATAAAGAAGCAAAACGTTTGGGTGTACCTCGACAATCTGTCATCAAAGTCTGGGTGGCTGAACGCATAGAAAAAGCCTTATCTTAAAATATCTGATTCTATCGAGTCACTGCACCTGACTCGTAGAGGCTGCGCCGAGCTGTTATATAGAGGGCAGGGGGATGTCTAACTTCCAGATAGTCTCCAGTTACGCAAGATGTAGGGGTTAAAGTGAATCTTAAATTAGATAGCATAAAGCCGTTGGTGGAGATGGCTCTAACTGAGGATATCGGGGTGGGTGATATAACCACGGAGTCAACTATCCCTGCCGGGGTTATGGCAAAGGGAGTTATCATTGCCAGGGAAGAAGGGATAATTGCTGGATTGAAGATAGCGCAATTAGTTTTTAAGATGGTTGAAGGTGAAACTAAAAAGCAAAGAAGGACGCAGTTCAGAGCAAAGGTCAGGGATGGAGATAAGGCCAAAAAGGGCGCAGTTATAGCTGAGGTCGCTGGGCGGGTGAGGAGCATATTGATGGGAGAGCGAACTGCCCTCAATTTCCTTCAGCGTCTATCGGGAATAGCTACCTTGACTTCCAAATTTGTAGCGGCAGTCCGACCATATAAGGTCCAAATCATGGACACCCGAAAGACCACTCCAGGCTGGAGAGCGCTGGAGAAATATGCGGTCGGGATAGGAGGAGGATATAATCATCGAATGGGACTTTATGATGGAGTTCTGGTAAAGGATAATCATATTCGTCTTCGCCGATCTATTACTATAAGAAGATTGGTAGAGACAGTGAGGAAAAGACTTCCCCCTAAAATGAAGATTGAGGTGGAGACAGGAAATTTAATGGAGGTTAGCCAGGCGGCTCAAGCCGGAGCAGATATAATTATGCTGGATAATATGACCATCGGGCAGATGAAAAAGGCAGTTAAGATAGTCCACGGCCTACCCCGAATAGCTTCGCAACGGGGCAGGCAGTCCACGGCTTATAGATTCTATCGACCGTTGACTATCGATCGTCGGCCGTTATTGGAAGCCTCTGGTGGCATCAGCTTAGACAATGTGAAAGAAGTGGCCAGAACTGGGGTAAATGTGATTTCAGTTGGAGCTCTTACCCATTCGGCCAAAGCTTTAGACATAAGTTTGGAGATATTGTGATGAGGGGCGAAGCGAATTTTCTTGTTCCAGATGAAATTAAGGCTGGGCTGGGAACTAATGTTATTGGCAGAGAGGTCTATTGTTTCCGGGAAACTAAATCCACCCAAACGGTGGCTCATGAGCTGGCTCAAGGGGGAGCGGAAGAAGGGACGGTTGTCTTAGCTGAGGAGCAGACGGCCGGGAAAGGTAGGATGGGCAGAGACTGGTTTTCTCCTCCAGGGGAAGGAATCTGGGCTTCGGTTATTCTTCATCCATCCACTGCGCCTTCCCAGATGGGAAGGGTCTTATTAGCATGTGCTGTAGCTGTGGCTGAGGCGATAAGGAAGGAGACGCAGTTGCCAGTCTTAATTAAGTGGCCGAATGACCTTCTCATTAGAGAACGAAAGGCAGGAGGGATATTAACGGAAATGACGGCTGAGGTGGGCCTGGTTAAATTCGTTGTTGTTGGTATAGGGATAAATGTTAATGTAGATAGAGAAAGGTTCCCTGAGGAACTCAGAAAGCGAGCTACTTCCCTTAAAGAGGAGATGGGGAAAGAAGTTTCTCGCCTTCACCTCTTTCAGGAGATTTTAAGGACCCTGGAGGAATATTGTCTTCTTCTTAAGGATAGGCAGTTTGAAAAGGTGGCTAATCGTTGGCGCGAGCTATCAACCACATTGGAAAGGCAGATTAGAGTCTCCTTCCAAGGTGAGATAATAGAAGGGCAGGCAACTGACATAGATTCGGATGGAGCTCTCCTGGTTCGCCTGGATAGTGGCTTCATAAAGCGACTTGTGGGTGGAGATGTTACCGTGCTGGAGGAACAATAAATGTTATTGACCATAGATATTGGAAACACTACTGTTCTGATTGGAGTCTTTGATGGGAAGAAGTTGATTGAACATCTTTCCCTCTCCACTGATAGAGAGAAGACAGCCGATGAATATGGAATCCTTCTTTCGGCTCGAATTAATCCCAAGAAGATAAAAGGCATAATTATCTCCTCAGTAGTTCCTCCGCTATTGGAGACATTCGAGAAGATAAGCAAACAATATTTTCATCTCTCGCCGTTGGTGGTGGGACCTGATATCAAGACGGGCTTAACTATAAAGTACGATTATCCTCAGGAGTTAGGGGCAGACCGGATAGTCAACGCTGTAGCTGTTCACCATCTTTACCGAGGTCCAGCTATAATTGTAGATTTCGGCACGGCCACCACATTCTGTGCCCTATCAGAGAAAGGAGAATATTTGGGGGGAGCCATTGCTCCGGGAATAGGGATTTCGATAGAGGCTCTCTTTGAGAAGACAGCCTTGCTTCCCCGCATCGAGCTGATTAAGCCAAGGAGAATAATTGGCAAGAGGACAGTGGAAAGCATGCAATCCGGCCTCATCTACGGATTTGCCGAGTTAGTGGACGGGATAGTCAGGAGGATGAAGAAGGAACTCGCCAAGGGAGCCAAAGTGATAGCTACGGGGGGATGGGCAAGTTTAGTAGCTGGCGAATCGAAAACCATAGATGAGGTGAATACCTTCCTGACTTTAGAAGGCTTAAGAATTATTCGTGAAAAGAATCGGAAAAGTGGGCCTAAAGGTCACTGATGAGCAGATGTCTTTTGGGTTTTAACCATGGGCCAGGTAAGAAGACCTGAACCAGTAAAGTTAATAATAGGAATGATCTCGGGTGAGACTGGCCTCTTTGCTCTGCTCCAGGAGAGACTTTCTCAAAAATTTGGACAGATAGACTTTAAAAGTGATCTCATGCCCTTTAACCATACCCATTACTATGAACCGGAGATGGGGAAGGATTTGAAGAGAAAATTCGTCAGCTTTCAGCTTCTGGTCGAGCCCGAAAATCTGGCGGATGTAAAGATATTCACCAATAACCTGGAAAGAGAATTTCTCTACCCCAACTCTAATCGCCGCAGAATAAATCTGGACCCGGGCTATATAGAACCATCCAAACTGATTTTAGCCTCTACCAAGAACCACCAGCACCGAGTCTATTTAGGGAAGGGAATATACGGAGAGGTTACCCTTCGGTGGACGAAGGGAAGTTTCCAGCCCTGGCCGTGGACCTATCCCGATTATAAGAGCAAAGACTATATAGAAGTATTTAACCAAATTCGGAAGATATATTTAGGGTAGGAGATATGAACTTAGGGGATATGCTAACTGAGTCGAGCCAGAGTTATCCGGAAAGCATTGCTCTCATTTATGGAAAGAAAAGACTAACCTATGGGCAGTTAAACGAGGAGGCAAACAGATTGGCTCATGGGCTGATTCAACTGGGTATAAAGAAAGGAGATCGAGTAGGAATTCTCCTTGGCAATTGCCCAGAGTTTATCATAAGTTATTTTGCCGTTTCCCGGGCTGGGGCCTCAGCCGTTCCCTTGAACACAATGTTCAAGGAAAATGAACTGCGGTTTATCTTAGGAGATTCCCAGAGCCGCGCCGTCCTCACCTCATCCCCATTCAGAGAAATCTTGAGGAAGATTTCTCCCCAACTCCCTTACCTAAAACATAAGATAATCTTTGACCGTAGATGGCTCTGGAAGGACATCTCCTACTTGAACCTGAGAAGGAGACAACCTGCTGCGGAACCTTCCATTGCAATTTCCGGTGAGGAGGCAGCCTCCATTATCTATACTTCCGGGACGACCGGCAGACCAAAGGGAGCTATGCTCACCCATAACAATCTCCTCTCCAATGTAGCCTCTATCAAAGAGGCTTTTAAATCCACATCTGCCGAGGTAATTCTCTGTGTCCTTCCTCTCTTCCATGCCTTTGCCGCTACTGTCTGTATGCTCTTTCCCCTATCCTTTGGTTCAACTGTAGTCATAATGGATAGATTCGTTGCCCGTCAGGTACTTCAAACCATTGCTGAGGAGAAAGTAACCATGTTCGTTGGAGTTCCTCCCATGTATGCCGTCCTGGCTAACACCGCTATCCCTGAAGGATGTGACCTCAGCAGTTTACGACTCTGTATATCAGGAGGAGCGGCTCTGCCCATTGAGGTAATGAAAGCCTTTGAGGCAAAATATAAGGTTTCCATCTACGAGGGAGATGGACCAACTGAGTGCTCACCGGTAACTTCGGTCAATCCCATTGAAGGAATGCGTAAGCCAGGCTCTATCGGCATTCCTGTTCCCGGAGTCGAGATGCGCATTGTGGATGAGGAGGGAAAGAATCTTCCGCCGGAGAAGATTGGTGAGATTGTAGTTAAAGGTCCAAATGTGATGAAAGGTTATCTCAACCAGCCAAAGGCAACTGAGGAGGCAATAAAGGACGGCTGGTTCTATACCGGAGATATAGGGAGGAAGGACAGGGACGGATATTTCTACATTTTAGATAGAAAAAAAGACATGGTCAATGTAGCTGGATTCAATGTCTATCCCCGGGAGATAGAGGAGGTTCTCTATACCCATCCCAAGATAGCTGAGGCCGCCGTTATCGGGGTTATCCACGATGGGTTGAGAGGAGAAGTGCCCAAGGCCTTCATCGTCCTGCGGGAAGGAGAGAGAATGACCAAGGAGGAGGTAATCACTTACTGCCAGGAGAGGATAGCCGACTACAAAGTTCCCGGTTATGTGGAATTCAGGGAGAGTCTCCCTAAGACACCAACCGGCAAAATTCTAAAAAGAGCCTTGCGGGAACTCTGACCTTAGGTTGGGAACCGAAACTTCACATTTTGGATTGTAAGGAGGATAGTTCATGGCAAGAATTACTTTTATCGGCGCTGGAAGTCTCGGATTTACTCGCAATTTGGTGAGAGACATATTGACTTTTCCCATTCTGAAGGGCTCGACACTGGCTCTTATGGATACAGATGCCGAACGTCTTGAATTTGCCAGGAAGGCGGTACAGAGCATTGTTGAAAAGGGCGGATATCCAGCCAAGGTTGAGGCAACTTTAGACCGAAAAAAGGCTCTAAAAGGTGCGGATGTGGTCATATGTACCATTCTGGCAGGTGGCGTGCAGGTATGGCGGCACGATATTGAAATCCCCAAGAAATACGGAGTTAACATTAACGTGGGAGATACAAGGGGCCCTTCAGGTATCTTCAGGGCACTGCGCACCATACCAGTAATGTTAAGTATCTGCCGTGATATGGAACGTTACTGCCCGGATGCGACCCTGCTTAATTATACGAATCCCATGGCTATGTTGTGCCGGGCTATGCAGAGAAAATCACATATTCAGGTCACAGGATTATGCCACAG
>JAGMAN010000029.1 GCA_023130215.1 bacterium | reverse complement strand
GGTTATGATGTGTATTCCGTTCCCTATATCAAAACTTTTCGTTCATCTGGCCAGCGATTCGGCTGCCTCAGCTATCTGGGCTTTGGTCACATGGGTGAAATGAGTTCTTTTAGAACCTTCTCTAAAATCTCTACCCCCTTCTGCCAGGAAAATTTTTCTTCAACCAGCTTCCTGCCGCCGGTAGATATCTTCTTCCACAATCTTCCGTCTTTAAGGACCTCAATCACTTTGGCTCCGAAATCATCCGGACTATCGGCAATGAGGATATTTTCTCCATCCACCGCTCCCGCTCCAAAAGCACCCAGGGAGGTAGAAACAACCGGCCGCCCGCAGGCCATTGCCTCCAATATTTTCCCCCGGAAACCTCCCCCCAGACGCACCGGGCAGATAAAAAGGCTTGCTTTATTAAAGTAAGGTCTCACATCATCAACAGCCCCGGTGACGACGATATTAGGATCTTTCCCCAAGGCTATTATATCCTCCTGCGGCCCCCTTCCTACTAAGTAAAGTTTAATGCTGGGAAATTCTTTTCTCACCAGGGGCAGAATCTCGCTGACAAAGTAAAGGGCGGCATCCCGGTTGGGAAGATGAGGGTAATTGCCAAGAAACATAACGGCTGGTTCTTCCTCCCTCTCCTGAGGAGTAAAATAGTCTACATCCACTCCATGTGGAACAACCGATATATTCAGCTCGGGGTCAAAGCTTAGAAGTTTGTCCCTATCCTCAGGAGTGAGGGTGAGGACCCTATCGGCGCTGCGATACATATCCAGCTCATATCTTTTCAGGCCTTTGAGATGAGCGAGAGCTCTTAATCCTTCCTTTTTATACCACTCCTTCTTAAAGGCAGTAAATCGAGCTGGGAAATAAATTTCATGGCAAGAGATGACTTTCTTTACCGCAGGCAGGTCCTTATTCCGGTAAAGATATTGTCCCATAACTGAGTATTCAGCAATTATCACATCGTAGCCGTCCCTCTTTGTCATCTCCACCGTCTTATTCCGCATCTGAGAAGTATAGGTGGTCCGGAAATAAGGTGGAGTAGGAGAGAAGAAAAACTGAAAGAGCCCTTTGATAAAAGGTCTTCCCCTGGGCAGCGCTGGGAACTCGGCCGCCTGACAAAATTTAGTTACCGTCCGGAGGGACTTTTTTTCTTCTTCCTCCCGCAGGAAAGAAAGCAGGGAGACCTGATGGCCGCGGGAGAGATATTTGATCCGGTTATATTATTATTATCGGTCCCCCGATCACTTTCTCATGGGGAATCTGCTTTGGCATAAAGAGAATTTTCATGGCTTATATAATTTGTAATAATGGTTCGATTTTTTGAGCGAAGATAGCTTCCCAGATATAATTTCGCATGACTCTTTTGAATAGGGACAGACTCTTATGCCCACCCATATATCCGATGATAGCTTCAGCCATCTTCTGCGGCTTATCATCAAGGTCTAAATACAGGACCTCTTCCCCGGCCACTTCGGTCAGGGGTTCTATTCGCGAGCAGACCACCGGAAGATGCGCCACTGCCGATTCCAGAATAGGAATTCCGAAACCTTCGCCCCTGGTCGGGAAAAGAAGCAGGTCAGACAGTAGATAGAGGTCACGCAAGAGGTGGTCATCCACCCTTATTTTCTTGCCCTCTTCATACTCATATTCGCACAGGAAGATAATCTTCTTTTCCATATTCAGTTCTCCGGCAAGCCGTTTTAGCGACTGGTAGTAGCGAATGCTATCCTCGTTATGAGGATCCGGAGGGCTGGTGATGAGAAGGCTGGCTCGGTGACCCTTTTCATTAATGCTTTTAGTTATTTGAATAGCCAGTTCAATGTTTTTACGCCGGACGATTCTGGTTGGATAAAACATGACCAAGTCTTCCTCAAACAGACCGAAACGGTCGAATATGGACAGTGAAACCGGGCTTAGATTGAGAAAGCTTTTAGGGTCAATCCCGTCGGGAATAACATTAATCCGGTCTTGCTTCACCTTGAAAAGCTGAGATAACTGTCTTCGGCGCATCTGGGAAATGGCTACATAGTTTACCTTGGGAAGAGCCGAAGAAAGCAAATGCCAGGGGTACTTCTCCCTCCACTGGCTAGCGTAGTGGGGATCTTTGAAGGTGGCATCGTGACACCAGGAAATACATTTTGCATCCCTGGTCGAGAAGTCCTTAATTATCTTCGACAGGGCCGCCGTCAAAGGAAGATTGAAATGCATGGTAAGGATATTGTGAGGTATAAAAATATCGACCCCGGATAATTCCTCCTTTAACTTCTCATAAATGCTGTCCCTCAGCGTCTCGAACTTCTGGCTGATTCTTCCTTCCTCTAACTCTCGATTAAGCTGTGGGTCTACCCGGTGCAGTGAACGCATCTCCGGGATGACCTTAACCGGAATGTGGGAATGGAAAGGTTCGCCTTCTCCAACAATGAGCTTAACTGGGTAATCGTGGTCAGCGAAGAGCCGTGCATGAGCCTCGATAATCACTTCCACGCCACCAATTACCGGGTAACAACTATAGTGAAGAATAGCAACAGAGGGGTTAGACATCAATCGACTCCCAGATAGCATTCTCCGGAAGAAGCTGCCAGGGGTTCTTCAGGTCAAGACCGAGATAATAGCATTTGATGAGAGCATTGATTCCCTTATGAGCAACGATGCAGATGGTTGAGTTTTTCCGCCGAGTGGTGATTCTCCGGCAAGCCTTGACCCCCCGCCGGTAAACCTGTTCGATGCTCTCCCCACCGGGACCAGGAGGCACTACCTCTAAAGGGTGGGTAAGCCACCTCTGGTAGAGATTTTTATACCTCTGCTTGGCCTCAGAGACAAGAAGTCCCTGCCACTCTCCCTGGTTTATCTCCTTAAAGGCAGAAACCTTTTTCACCCTGAGATGATACTTTCCAGCAATAATCTCTGCTGTCTGAAAGGCTCTCTTCAAGGGGCTGGAATAGATGGCCGCTATCTTCATCCCGGCTAACTCCCGAGCCAGTCTCTCCGCCTGCCGCCGCCCCTCCTCATTTAAGGGAATATCAAGCCAGCCCTGAATCCGATCCTCCACATTCCAATCCGTCTCCCCATGTCGCACCAGAATCAATTTGCTCATCTTCTACTCAGTGCCGGAAGACGACGATTGCGGTGGATACGCCGATCCAGGTCAACCTGAGCCATCTTCTCTAAAACCTTACCAAGCATCCCTCCCCGCCTTCTTCTCCCATTTTCGCGCTTCCTTTTCAGGCTGCAGGCTGTGTTGGATTATACCAGATTGGATTCAATCTTGTCAAGAAATCTTTTTGATACAGGTGGAAATGGGAAGAGACATCGTG
>JAGMAN010000028.1 GCA_023130215.1 bacterium | reverse complement strand
GCCATCATCACTGAGGTAGGAATAGCCAGACCCCCATATGAGCAGAGTCTGAAAGAATGCTTATTGAGGAGTTAGATAAAAAGGCAGTCTCTTTAAACTTCCTTAACCTTCTGAAGAAGAAAGTCAAAGAGGAGAAAGGGCTCCTTAAGAAACTAGCCAGTTCATGAATTATCTAAATATAGAGGAATCCATAGCTAAATGGTTAAAAGAACATAGTCAAAAGATAAAAAAGGCTATCTTCTGATGGTCTCCACCTTCTTCGCCTCACCCTACCTCTTTCAATTGCTGGGCAGCCTGCTCGGGAGAGATGGGGTTCATAAAGAAACCAGTCCCCAATTCAAAACCGGCTATCCTGGTTAATTGAGGCATAATTTCCAGATGCCAGTGATAATAACCACTCTCCTCCTTTAAAGGCGAGGTATGAATAATGTAATTATAGGGTGGGTCACCAAGTGCTACTTTGATACGCCGCAGGGTTTGTGGCAGAATCTCAGATAGGGATTTCTCTTCCTGCCTGCTTATCCGGAAAAAATGGGGACGATGCTCCTTTGGAAATATCCAGGTCTCGAATGGAAATCGAGGAGCGAAAGGCTCCAGGCAAACGAAGTTCTCATTCTCAAGGACAACTCTCTCACTTGAATCAAGCTCCTGCTTTAAGATATCGCAGAAGAGGCATATTTTCCTGTTGTTGAGGTGGCGCCGAGCTGCGGACAGTTCCTCCTTCACCTGGATGGGAACCTCGGGCAGAGCAATCAACTGGGTATGAGAATGCCCCAGGGAAGCCCCTGCCCTTCTTCCATGGTTCTTGAAGATAAGGATATATTGCACTCTATCGTCCTTCCTCAAATCCAGCATCCTCTCCCGGTAAGCCTGGATGACTTTTCCCATCTCCTCTTGCGAATAATCAGAGGGACCTCTATCATGAGCAGAATTCTCAATGACCACCTCATGAGCCCCTACCCCATTCATCATATCAAATAGACCGATACGGGTGGGATTGAGCTCTCCTTCAATCCTCAGAGCAGGGAACTTGTTTGGGACGACTCGAACTTGCCAGCCGGGAGTATTCGGCTTAGTGCCTTTATCCCGAAGAGCAAATATCTCCGGAGGAGTTTTATCTTCGTTCCCCTGGCAGAATGGACAGGGGCCTGAGGGAGGAACAGTATCTTCTTTACCAGGAAGGAAATCCAGTGGCCTCCGCTTCCTTTCCGCAGCGATTATCACCCAGCGTCCAGTTATTGGGTCTTTTCTTAGCTCGGACATAACTTCACCATCAGGATTATACTATAAAAGTTCTCTATTGTCCAAACTTCCTTTTCTCGAAAAAATCTAAGGCTCAGGCTCAAATTTCTCCTTTTTCTCTTTGACAGTGGCCCCTGACTCTGGTAAAATTTAACAGTGATGCCCAGGCTAATTATCATAGCTATATTTCTAATATCTATATTCCCCAGTGTAACTATAGCTGGGGAGAAGGAGGAGCTCTCTTTAGCTAAGAAGGCCTACTTTGATGGTCTCTATGACCTTGCCTCCGAACAGTTGGTCAAAATCCTGAGAGCTTATCCCAGGACCAAGCAGGCCGATAAAGTCCACTTCTTATTAGGAGAATGTCTATTCAATCAAGGGAAGTTCTCCCGGGCTCAGGAAGAATATAGAACTGTGCTAAATGAATACCGAGCCTCAGAGCTAAGGGAAAAGGCTTCCTACCGGATAGGAGAATGTTATTATGAGGAGAAGGAATTTGATGGGGCT
>JAGMAN010000027.1 GCA_023130215.1 bacterium | reverse complement strand
AGAAATACCCTGACTCTCCCTACGCTGATTACGCACTCTACGGTCTCGGTTTAAGTCTTTCTGAAATAGGAAAGTTTGAAGAGGCAGAGAAGAGCTTCCAGGAGTTTCTGGCTAAATTTCCTGGGAGTAAGCTTATTCCCCAAACCTGCCATCTCTTAGGTCAGTCTCTACAGAAGCTGAGGAAGTTCAAGGAAGCTATTGGTATCTACGGGAAACTTCTACTAACTGAGAACCAGCTCCAGGATGAGGCTCACTATCAGATAGGGGAGTGTTTCTACCGGATGAAGAACTATGAGGAAGCCATTAAAAGTTACCAGGGTTCAATCAAACTATTTCCACAATCAAGTTGTGCTCCCCTGAGCCTATATCGAATTGGGCTCATTTACCGTGAGAAGGGAGAGCTAAAGAAAGCCGCGGAAGCGCTGGAGCAGTTATTGGAGAAATTTCCAAAAAGTGAGCTTTCCGCGCTTGCCTTACTGCAGTTGGGAGAAACATATCTTCGTATGGAGGATTTTGACCTGTCCATTGAGGCTTATCAGAAAGTATCAGAGGATTATCCTGAATCCAGGCAGGCTCCCCGGGCTCTCTTTCTCCTTGGCCTCACCTACCTGAAGAATGGGAAGCTTTATCAGGCTAAGGAATCTTATCAGAAGCTTTTAACTCAGTGTCCAGAAAGTGATCTGGGAGCTATCTCCCAGTTTAGTTTGGGCAGTGCCCATTATCAGAAGGGAGATTTCAATGAGGCAGCAGAGAATTACCGCAGAGTTGTAGATAACTACCTCCAGAGCCCCTGGGCAGAAAGGGCTCAATTTTACCTTGCTTTAAGCCTATATAACTCAGCTCAATATGATGGGGCAGCAGAATCCCTGAATTTGCTTTTAAAGAAGTTCCCGAAGGCTAACCTCAAGGCCCGGGCTTATTACTGGAAGGGGGAATCGCTCTTCAAAAAGGGAGATCACCGGGGAGCGGCCAGCGCATATGAAAAGCTCTTAAAAGAATTTCCAGAAAGTGACCTGACTGCGGAGGCCAGGTATGGCCTGGCCTGGTGTTATTTCCAATTGGAAAGGCACAAAGAAGCTACCTCAGCTTTTGAAGAACTGAGCAGGCACTTTCCCGAGGGAAGACTATCCGCTGAAGCCAAATTGATGGTTGGAGAGATACTCTCAAAAGAGAGAGAATTTGCCGAATCAAGAAAAGTCTATCAAAACTTGATTAAGAAACATCCTGAGGGTGAACTTGCTCCGCTTGCCCAGTTCCAGATTGGTTCTACCTATTACCACGAAGGAAATTTTGAAACTGCGATAGCTTCTTTCCGGGAATTAGTCAAAAAGTATCCAAAAAACAACCTGGCAGACCAGGGTCAGTACTGGCTGGCCTCTTCTCTCTTTCGTCTTGGCAAATTGGAAGAGGCAGGCGAGAGTTACCAGAATCTATTAGATAGTTTCCCAAATAGCCAATTAGTGGTAGAGGCCTTCTTCCGTCAGGGAAGCGTCTATTATCATCAGGGAGAATATAAATCTGCCCTAACTATCTATGAGAGGCTGGTCAAGTCTTTTCCGGAGAGTCCATTTTCTGAGGAAGCCCATTACTTAATGAGCTGGTGTCAGGTCTTCTTGGGAGACAGAAAGAAGGCTCTGGATAAATTCAAAGAGTATCTAAAACTCTATCCCCAGGGAGACTTTTCCAGCCAGGCCCAGTTTTGCCTGGGAGAACACTATTATCGGGAGAAAAATTTTAACTCTGCTAAGGTTCACTTCAACTGCCTGATTGAGAACTATCCTCAAAGTGAGCTGATTGATGATGCTCTTTACTGGTTGGGTGAGAGTTTGCTTAAAGAAGGTAACTTCACTGAAGCCCGGGCTAAATTTGAAAAGTTAATCAGTGAACTTCCCAAGAGCCAGTTTCAATTAGAGGCATCCTTGAGAGTTGGTAGCTGTCTCAGGCAGGAGAAAAAATATGAGGAAGCAGTCCTGCTATACCAAAAGCTCCTAAAGGAAAATCCAGACACCCCCCTGGTGAGGGAAATAAATTTTGAGCTTGGTAAAACTTTTCAAGACTTAGAGAAATGGGGGGAAGCCATAAAGGCTTATCAGAAGGTTATTCAAAAGATAGAGGACGAAATTGAGGCAGAGGCCCAGTTCAGAACGGCCAACTCTTACCGCAGGCTTAAGAAATTTGAGGAGGCTACTATAGAATATCTCAAAGTGGTCTATTTCTATTCCGACTTTAAGGATTGGGTCCTTCGAGCTGAAGAGGGAGCAGCCCTGTGCTTAGAGAAACAGCGAAGATGGGAGGAAGCCAGGAGAATCTATGAGAAGATTATTGCGACTGACCCAGGCGGAGTGAAGGGAGAACAAGCTCGGGAGAGAATTAAGGAGATTGAAGAGAAAAGCAAGTGAAGACACAATTTAGCGAAGCTAAGTTGTAAGTCTGAACTTGACCCGATAGCTGCAAGAAAATTTAGAATAAATTTTCGTAGCGCTTTGCTATCGGGGTAATTCGTCCCGCTTCGTAAAAAGTGCCAAAATTCTACCCTACAATTTTGGCACACTCAGCGGGATCAATTCGCACTAATCACTTAGCTTCACTAAGTGATGTGCTCATTGAAGGAGGTCAAAATGTTTGAGTTTATCCAACCAACTGTAAGATTTATAGTCAGTGGCGGAGCGATGCTCCTTCCTATAATCTTCTGTTCCTGGATAGCTATCTCTACCATTATTGAGAGGCTGTGGAATTTTCGCCGCTCCAGCCTCAACCGTAAACAACTAATGTCTGAGATGGCCACTTCCTTGAAGAGAAAGAAGGTAATTGAGGCTGTCTCTATCTGTGATAAGATTCCTCGCCCCTTAGCCCGGGTGGTCAAAGCGGGATTGCTTAAGCACGACCGCGACAAATCCGAGATAAAGGAAGTCATGCAGGAGGCGGGACAGGAGGAGATTATTGACTTAGAGAGATATCTGCCCATCCTGGGGACCCTGGTCTATGTGGCTCCTCTCCTCGGGCTATTAGGGACAGTGATGGGAATGATCAGAGTCTTTATTCAAATTCAGGCAGAAGCTGAATTCGCTAATGCGGCCAGCCTGGCCGGGGGAATCTGGGAGGCTCTTATTACTACGGCAGCTGGCTTAGCGGTAGCCATACCAACTCTGATTGCTTACAATTACTTCGTTGGCTGGATAGATACTTTCCTGATGGATGTAGAGGGAGCGGCTACCGACCTGGCCAGCCTCCTCTCACCTAAGAGAGAGGGATAAAAGTGCGCAAACTTGGCATGAATTTCAGAAGGCGGGCAGAGAGAATAGCAGGGAGAATAGACCTTATTCCCTTAATTGATGTTGTTCTTCTCCTCCTCATATTCTTTATCCTCTCCTCACACTTCATCTTCCAATCGACTATCAATGTAAACCTGCCCCGGGCAGTTACCCGAGATGCCCAGCCCAGCTCAAACCACACTGTAATCCTCACCAAAAGTGGCCTCATCTTCCTTGACGGCAGGAAGGTAAGTGTGGAAGGACTTAACTTTGGATTGGAGTTAGCCACAGCTAAGGGCAGAAATCCCTTATTAATTATTAAAGCTGATAAGGAGGTTCCCTACAACCAGGTGGTAGAAATTATGGGACTGGTCAAGAAGAGCGGAATTAATAGAGTAGCCCTGGCTACCGAACCAAAAAGAGAATAATGTCCTCCAAACGCATATTTGCCATTTCTGTTCTTATTTCCTTGTTGGGGCACCTCATGGTGCTTTCTGCCTTCTCTTTGAACAAGGTTCAGATTTACCATGGCCAGGCAGTCCGGCAGATGAAAAAGCAGATTTCCCCCACCCAGGTCTCTTTCTGGGGGGAGCTTTTAGAGGAGGAAAGAAGAGAAGTTAAGTTAGAAGCTAAGAGGAAAGAACCTGAGCTGGAGCCGACTATTAAGGAGCCCGAGGCTGGACCAGGTTGGCTCTTCACTAAAACCGCAGGCGCCCCACCTAACCCAATGGCCGGGGTAGAGGAGATGGCCTCTTCCCTGGTTAAGGAAGAGGAGCTCTCAGGTAGAGAGAAATTATTTCCCAAGAAGGAGGTCCCCAACAGAAGACCTCATCTCCTTGAGAGATAAATCATGAAAATAAGAGACACATGCTTATGAAAGCGGATTTATCTTTAGCCCTATACCTTCTCCTCTTCTTAGCTTTCTTTCTCCTCCTCTGGGCTCAGCGAGAAAGGAAGAAGAGGTACAGAAGTATCCACCAAGAGGAAGGTTATCTCTGGCAATGCAGTATATGCACTTTCATCTACCTTGACCCGGAGGAGGATAAGCTTTCCCACTGCCCCCGCTGCCATAGCTTCAACAGGAGAGGTCAGTGAAAATAGGGATACCCAGGAGCCTTCTTTACTATCATTATTTCCCTTTGTGGAAGAGCTTCTTTGAAGAGTTAGGGTTGGAGGTTGTGCTTTCTTCTCCTACCAATAAAAAGATACTGGAGAATGGGGTGAAGAAGGCGGTGGATGACGCCTGCCTCCCGGTAAAGCTCTACTTTGGGCATGTCATGGAGCTTGCCGACAAAGTCGATTATATCTTTGTTCCCCGTTTAGTGAGCGTTGAGGAAGATGCTTTCACCTGCCCAAAGATTATTGGTCTCCCTGATATGCTTAGAGCTTCTCTGGATAAACTTCCTCCCCTTTTGGATACCTGTTTCGATCTAAAGAAGGGAATTAGTCCTTATCGCTCTTTTCAGGAGTTGGGACGAAAGTTTAATAAAGGCTCTCAAGCTATCCGCCGGGCATTTGAGAAGGCCGAGCAAAGGCAGGATGAGTTCAAGAAGACTATGCAGAATGGACTTACTCCCCCAGAGGCCATGGAAATGCTAGATGGGAAAAGTGAGGAGCCAAGGACGAAGAACGGCGAGTTAAGGATTGCCCTCATCGGCCATCCTTACAATCTCTATGATAGTTACATAAATATGAATTTGATGGACAAGATACAGCAACTGGGCGCATCAGTGATTACTGCGGAGATGCTTCCTTCATCCATCATGGAGAAAGAAGCCTCTCGATGGAGAAAGGAAATCTTCTGGACCTTTGGACGCAGAATGGTTGGAGCGGCCTTTCATTTCTTCAACTCCAGTGAGGTGGATGGAGTAATATCCTGTATCGCTTTCGAATGCGGTCCGGATTCTTTACTCGGGGTCCTTATAGAGGATGAAGCTAAGAGACACAAGGAGATTCCATATATGTCTCTTATTTTAGATGAACACAGCGGTGAAACCGGGATAGTGACCAGAGTAGAAGCCTTCCTGGATATGATCAGGAGAAAGAGGTAATGAAAGGTTATCTGGGAATTGATGTTGGTTCGGTGACCACCAAGATGGTAGTTATCAATGAGGAAAATGAGGTGATTGC
This sequence comes from bacterium, assembly GCA_023130215.1. Taxonomy (GTDB): domain Bacteria; phylum NPL-UPA2; class NPL-UPA2; order NPL-UPA2; family JAGMAN01; genus JAGMAN01. The sequence goes on along the minus strand of JAGMAN010000027.1, from coordinate 2,663 downwards.
CGATAACTATTTGAGGACAGGAGGAAATCCCGTTAAGGCGGTGCAAGACGGGTTGAAGGATATAGACGGAAGATTGGACAGGGCAATGGCCATGGAGGCAGTGGGAACCACCGGAAGCGGACGCTATTTAGCGGCAACCTTGGTGGGAGCCGATATCATCAAGAACGAGATTACCGCCCATGCCGTGGCCGCTTCCTATTTCATCCCCCAGGTGCAGACTGTATTTGAGATCGGTGGACAGGATTCCAAAATCATCATTATCAGGGAGGCAGTGGTAGTGGATTTCGCCATGAATACTGTCTGTGCTGCCGGGACTGGTTCCTTTCTTGACCACCAGGCGGCCAGGCTCAATCTACCCATTGAAGAGTTTGGAGAATATGCTTTGAGGGCTCGCAGTCCAGTTCGAATTGCCGGACGCTGCACCGTCTTTGCTGAAAGCGACATGGTCCACAAGCAGCAGACCGGCCACAATCGGGAGGATATAATTGCAGGGCTCTGCCAGGCCCTGACCCGTAACTACCTGAATAATGTGGCCAAGGGGAAAGAACTCCTCCCCCCCTTCGTCTTTCAGGGAGGAGTGGCTGCCAATAGAGGGATTAAGGCCGCCTTTGAATCGGAACTGGAGCAGGAAGTGATCGTTCCTCCTCACTATGTCCTGATGGGTGCCATCGGGGCAGCCATCTTGGCCAGGGAGGAAATTGCTCTGAGAGGGGAGAAGACCCGCTTCAAGAGCTTTGAGGTGGCTGAAGCCGATTATCGCACCTCAAGTTTCCAGTGCAGTGACTGCCCTAACTCCTGCGAAATAGTCCAGCTCTCCCTCAACGATGAACCCCTCGCACGCTGGGGAAGCCGCTGCCGAAAATGGGAAGTGTAAAGATATGAGGGGACTGAAGAGAGCAGGAAGAAAAAATGGTCATAGGAGGTAACTAACTATGAGTGGTTTATATTTTCTATTGCCCGCTTTGCTTGCGATCTTCCTCCTTTTTCTCATAGTAAGAGCCGCTGCTATCGCCCTGATGATGACGGGGATGGATGAGAAAAGGGCAAGATTCCAAGCGCTATCCGCTTTCTCAGGCACGGGATTTACAACAAAGGAAGCAGAATCCATTGTGAACCATCCCATAAGGAGGAAGATCGTCACCTGGCTTATGATACTGGGTAATGCAGGGATTGTTATGATTATTGTAACTGCTACATCCTCCTTTGTTGCCGGCGAAGGACATCAGCTATCTCTTAACGTTTTGATCCTTCTTATAGGGATATATCTAATCTACAAAATGGCAACCCATAAAGAGCTTATAAGAAGATGGGAGAGTTTTATAGAGGATAAGCTATTAAAATCCCCTACATTTGAGGAGGGAGCCACTGAGGACCTTCTTCATCTCCTTGAAGGCAATGGTCTGGTGCGAGCAATTATAAAAGAAAACTCTCCTCTTGTTGATAATTCTCTGTCAGAATGTAAATTAAGTGAGAAGGGATTACTGGTTCTGGGTATCGAACGAGGTAAAAAATGGATTCCTACTCCAAAAGCAACGGAGACCATACAGAAGAGTGACAAGCTTGTTGTATATGGTTCTCTCGATGTTCTGAAAGCTCTATTCAGAGAGAAATAACGATGCTTAGCTCCGGGTTAACTGTCATCTTCCACCGCCTTGGAATAGGCCTGAGTTATCGCCCTGGTTATTTTCCCTGGTCTTCCCTGGCCGATGGGACGGCCATTGACTTGAGTCAATGGAACCACTCCCCGCAACGAGTTGGTCAGGAAGGCTTCTTCCGCCTCCATTAGTTCGGATAATTTTATTTCCCTTTCTAAGACTTCTAACCTCAGAGTGGGAGCTAATTCTATGACCGCCTTCCTGGTTATCCCGGGCAGAGCACCACTTTCCAGAGATGGAGTGAGGAGCCTTCCCTGAGAGATGAGAAATATATTGCTCACCGTTGCCTCAGTTAGATAGCCATCCCTGTTGAGCATTATTCCCTCATCTGCTCCTTTCTCCTTTGCCTCTACCTTAGCCAGAATGTTAGGAAGGTAGTTAAGTGACTTTATCCCGGATAGCCTCGAGCCCTTCTCCCTTCTCACCCTGACCACTACTGCCCTTAAACCTTCCTCATACCAGCACTTTGGATAAGGGGATAAGGGCTTAGCCACAATGATAATATTAGGACGGGGAGAGAGGGGCAAATCCAGACCTCTCTCTCCTTCTCCTCGAGAGACAGTCAACCTGAGATAGGCATCCTTCAAATTGTTTTCCTTCAATGTCTCATATACTGCCTCTTCCAATTCTTTCAGCGTCTTAGGAATGGAGAGGGAAATAATCTTTGCGGAATGAAAGAGTCTCTGAAGATGCAGGTCCAATCTAAATACCTTTCCGCGATAAGCTCGCATCGTCTCAAAGAGACCATCTCCATAAAGAAATCCCCGGTCAAAGATTGATACCCTGGCCTCTTCCTCAGGAACAAACGAGCCATTAAAGTAAATCATCGTTTTCTTCTTCTGATACAGCTAAGAAGAGAGCCTTAGCTTTATCTAACGTCTCTTTATACTCCGCTTCCGGACAGGAATCAGCCACAATCCCTCCCCCCACCTGAAAATAGGCCCTACCATCCTTTAAGATAAAGGTGCGGATGACAATGTTGAGGTCCAAAGCTCCGCTGAAGCTCAA
>JAGMAN010000026.1 GCA_023130215.1 bacterium | reverse complement strand
AAAGTGGCCTTGAGGAGGTCAACCGAATCTTTGCCCTCCCTTAACCTCCCCTCAATTGTAGCTGTCGTCTGGAAGACGGTAGCATAAGGCTCCAGGGTTCTTGATTCAGTGACTTGAACCGAACCATACTCACAGACCTTTCCCAGGTCATTTCTCTCTAAATCAACGATCATCACCAACTCGGCCTTGTCCTTCTCGCTCTGCAGAAGCTCTTCCCTTAATTTGCTGTCTTCCTCCAGGCTTTTCCCCCGTGGACGAGTGCCCTTCATCGGCCGCGTCTCCACCTTTCCTCCCCGAAGTCGGAGGAATCTCTCTGGAGAAGCACCTACTATAGCTACCCCATCGAAATTTAAAAATGAGGCGAAAGGAGCCGGATTGATACTACGCAGCCGCTTATATAATTCATAGGGTGGAGTGGAGAAATCAGCGGAAAATCTTTGAGACAAATTTACCTGATAGATATCCCCCTTCCCGATATAGTCCTTTGCCCTCCTGACTGCATTTAGATAACCTTCCTTAGTGAAGTTAGAGGCTGTAGAGACCATCTTTTGCCTGGATGCACTTCCTGGTCCATCCCCGGACGTGGGTGAATATGGAGCCTGGTCACAGCGCCCCGACAATAACTTGCTCTTCAGCTCTTTCAAATGTTTGCCTCCATCTTCTTCAAAGCCGCAGGACGAGATATAGATTTTATTCTTGAGGCGATCAAAGATGAGGACGGCGTCGTAAAAAGCAAGGTAGCAATCGGGTAAACTGAGGTCATCAACACTTCGGGAAGGAAGTCTTTCTATGAAGTGGCAGAGATCGTAACCAAAGTAGCCAACCGCTCCCCCTAAGAAGGGAGGAAGCTCAGGTGGACAGTCTACTCTATAGTGGCTCAAAATATCCCTCAATAGGTAGAATGGGTTACCAGTGTGAAGCTTCCTGTCCCCGGCTTCAATGACCTCAATGTGGTTGCCCTTGCTCTTGAAAATGAGGAAAGGTTTGCTTCCCATAAAGGAGTAGCGACCCAGGCTATAAAGGTTCATGCCACTATCTAAGAAGAAGCTGTGCTCCTCGCCTCTTAATAACTCAAACGCCTCCACTGGAGAAAGGGGAGACGAAATCTCTTCTACTAAGAGAGTTCTCCTCAGCATAAGATAGCACTCCTCGTCCCTTTAATTTACCATACCTTTAGGGCTCGTGTCAAAAAATTCAGAGGAGGAGGAGATTTTTATTGCATCTGCTAAAGGGTTATGGTAAGGTAAAATCGAGGATGAGAAAGGGGTGAAAATGCAAGGCAGGGTCTGGAAATTTGGCGATAATGTAAATACCGATGAGATTATCCCTGCTTCCTACCTGAATACTACCGACCCTGAGGTACTGGCGAGGCATTGTCTGGAGGGGATAGATGAGGATTTCCCGAAGAAAGTCAGTGAAGGTGATATCATTGTAGCCGGTCGGAACTTCGGCTGTGGCTCCTCAAGGGAGCATGCTCCCCTGGCCATCAAAGGAGCGGGAATTTCCTGCCTCATTGCTGAGAGTTTTGCCCGCATCTTCTATCGCAATTCTATTAACATTGGACTTCCTATCTTGGAGTGCCCTCAAGCCGCCCGGGGTATAAAGGAGGGCGACCTGGTTGAAGTGGACCTTCCCAGTGGCAAGATTAAGGACTTAAACAGCGACGGGGTTTGGGCCTCTCAACCCTTTCCAGAATTTATGCAGAAGATTATTGCCTCTGGTGGACTGATGAACTATGTGAGGAAGAAATAAATTTTTTTCAATTTTTTTTCAAAAATACTTGACTTATATAGAGGAATGTGGTAAACTCTATACGGATGAAAAATAAATGGACGATGCCAAAGGGTATCGTTGCAGAAGGAGGTGATTGAAAGAAATGGCCGAGAAAGTCGCAAAAGTAGGAGTTAGGAAGGTGTCCGGCTATCTTTACTTCGTGGACAAAGCCGGTGATATCTCCAGAGCCAAGATGGCTCGAGGGGGAAAGAAGAAAAAGAAGAAGGCGAAGAAAAAGAAAGCCAAGAAGAGAAGAAGATAATTTTTTCTTTTGAGCAGGTTAAATCTTTTTCAAGAATTAGCCTGCTCTCTTTTTGCCTCTCCTCGCAGGACCTCTACAGCGTGGGGAATAGCTGGCAGGATGGTCCGAAGAGACTGTTCTGCCCCTTCCGGACTGCCGGGAAGATTAATGATCAAGGTTTTAGCTCTTATTCCAGACTTTGCCCTGGAGAGAATGGCAAAGGGAGTAAAGTCAAGGCCTCGCAGCCGCATGGTCTCAGTTAGCCCGGGGATTTCCTTATCAATGACCGAAGCGGTCGCTTCAGGAGTATTGTCTCGTGGGCTTAAGCCTGTGCCCCCTGTAGTCAGAACGAGGTCCACCCTTAGAATATCAGATAGTTCTTTTAATTTCTCCTCAATTTCCTTCCTCTCGTCGGAAACTATTTCCTGCTTTACTACTTGAGCACCCATCTGACTGATTAGCTCCTTTATTAATTTGCCGCTTCTATCCTCTCTCTTCCCTTCTGAGACCTTATCGCTTATCGTGATTATTCCCACCTTGATCATTTTAACACTTCAATTTCGTCGCTCACCATGACAGGACCACCTTTAATCACTCTGGCAAATACTCCCTCCTTAGGCATAATGCAGTCTCCCATTCTACGATAGATGGAACAGCGACGGTGGCAGCCCTTCCCGATTTTAGTTATCTCTATCATAGCCTTGTCTCCCATTCTAAGTCTTGTTCCAATGGGTAACACGGATAACCTCATTTTTCGGGTAGTTATGTTCTCGGCAAAATCGCCCGGCTTAAGCTCCTCCTGCTCAAATTTAATCTTTGGGCATTTCAGTTTTTTTTCGCTAAACTTCCTAATGCTTTCCCAGGCCAGGAGGCTCACCTGCCTCTCCCCTGGACCAGAATGAATGTCTCCTGCCAGTCCCCAATCCTCTTTCAAATTGCACTCCTTAACCGGACTTTTGGGAATACCCTTTTTGGTGCTGATGTTAATTGATAGAATTTTCCCTTTCACCGCCTGATGAAATCTCCACTCCTTCCGCCAGTCTTCTTTATTAATCTAACCCGGGAGATGGTCATTTCTTTATCAACCGCTTTACACATATCGTAGATGGTGAGAGCAGCTACGGCTACGGCGCTGAGGGCCTCCATCTCCGCCCCCGTCTTTCCATTTAACTTTACTACACTTTCTATCTCCACAGCGTCCTTTCTAAACTTGAAACTAATGTCAGCATGAGTTATATTCAAGGGATGGCAGAGAGGGATGAACAGGGCTGTTCGTTTTGCGGCCAGTATTCCAGCCACCTTAGCTACCGCCAGCACATCTCCCTTTGCAATCTCACCCTCTTTAATCATCCCTATTGTTCTTTTCTTCATGGAGACTATCCCTCTAGCCAAGGCGGAGCGTTCAGTCATTGGCTTAGCCGTGATGTCCACCATATTTATATCAGACATTCAGTTCACCTTCCCGAGAAGCAGTTATGTACTTCATGCAGAATTCATCCTTGCCGAGCAGCGCTTCAGCCGCCTTCAAGGTGGCCATAAGATTTTTGTCTAATGGGTCAAGGATGACCGCATCCAGACCAGCCTCTATAGCCATGGACAGAAAGGTGCGATTGAGCAAACGTCTATTGGGAAGTCCAAAGGAGATATTGCTCAGGCCGCAAATGGTATGGACACCTTCCCCCAAAGACATAATCCCTTCAATTGCTCTTAGGACAGCCAATCCCTGCCCTGCCTCACTGCCGACAGGACGAACCAGGGGGTCGAAATAGACATCCTGGGGTGGAATCCCATAATTTCTGGTAAGCTCCAGTAGACGGCGGGCAATCTTCACTCTCTCACGGCTCGTCTCCGGCATTCCCTTCTCATCCATAGTGAGAGCAACCACTGAGGCTTTGTATTCCTTGACCAGAGGCAAGACAGCTTTAGCTCTTTCCTTCTCCGCCGTTATGGAATTAACCAGGGCCTTACCCCGGTGCAGCTTCACGCCAGCCTTAATGGCCTGCGGATTGGGACTGTCCAGGCAAAGTGGAGTATCCACCACACCTTGCACAATCCCGACCAACCATTCTATGGAGGAGGCCTCCCCTTCCATTAAATTGCCGGCGTTAATGTCAATCATATTAGCTCCTGCTTTCACCTGCCTGGCGGCTTCCTCCTGAATGAAATGAGCATCCTTCTTCTTCACTGCCTCCAGGACGCTCTTCCTGGAAGTGTTAATTCTCTCTCCAACCACTAACATTTATTTTCCTCCTCATCCAGGACAGGACAACTAACTTTTGGTGGACTTAGACTCTGAGCCACTGTCTGCTTTTGCCTTCCCGGAATCTTTCTCAACTTCGGCTTTTTTCTTCTCACCACCAGATTCTTCCTTGGCCCTTTTCTTATATTCTTCACTACGATAATCAGTGGCATAGAAACCAGAGCCCTTGAAGATTATTGCCCCTCCTTTTCCAATCAATCTCCTTAAAGGACCATCGCATTTGGGGCAATTCTTGAGAGGCTGAGCGGTAATCGGCTGAAACTGCTCAAAGGTATGGAAACAGCGCTGACACTCATACTCATACGTTGGCATCTATTATTTTCTCCTCCTAAAATGAGCACATGATTTATGGAGTCCAAATGACGACACAAATCATATGTGCGAATTTGACCTTTTCCCTAACTCAAATGCTTTCCCTAAAACATCCGGATGCTTTAGTATGCTTCCTTTACCCTCAACGCCAGAGCAAAAAAGCTCCCCTTTGTAATCCGCACCAATAGCAGCGAATAGATTTTTAACGATTGCCCTTGCATTATCAAAGAAATCCTCTCTCGCGGATGCCTCTACAGAAAGAAAGTAACCTGACCTCTTCTTCCTCTTAAATACATCCTTTTTTAATATATACTTTGCTCTCCAGAGACACTGAAAACGGTCTATCATCATCTTTGTCTGGGCGCTCAAAGAGCCAAAAAATATAGGAGAGGCTAAGATTATGGCATCTGCCTTCTCAATCTTTTTATAAAGTGCCTGCATATCATCTTCTATCAGGCAGGTGCCGTCATCCCTTGTATCCTGGCATTCCTGGCAGGGGGAAAATTTAAGGGTGTTTAAAACGACCTTTTCTATCCTGGCACCCTTTGCCTTAGCTCCCTCCAGGACCTTATCAAGCAAAATATCTGTATTTCCACCTATCCTCGGGCTGCCATTTATTCCTAATACCTTCATTTGTTTCATTATACATTAAAATATACCTTCTTTGCCAGTTTTTTTCGCATAAGCAAAATGGACACAATCTGAAACCGGCTGTTTCAAGCGGCGGGTTTTGTATAATTTTGTGATTAAATTACCTTCAGCTTCCACCCTCCCCGCTGGAACCAGCCAGCCATCATTATGCCGTGGATGATGCTGGCAGCGAGAGCGGCCCACCATACCCCTGACACCCCCATGTGAAAACTCCCGGGAAGAATCAGCGCTAATGGTATCTGCAAGCACCACAGGCTGATGAAGGTAATTACCATCGGAGACACGGTGTCCCCCGCTCCGTTAAGGGCTCTTCCCAACACTACTCCCAGAGCACTAAAGAGGTAGCCAAAGGAAGTTATCTTCAGATATCTCGTTCCTATTTCCACTACTTGAGGGCTGGCATTGAAGACCCTTATGAGGTTACCGGCAAAGAGAAAGAAAAGAATACCCACTGCGCCCATGATAAGCATGGTGAACCGGGTGGCTGCCCAGGCACTATAGTGAGCTCGCTCCTCCTTCTGAGCTCCCAGGTTCTGTCCCACCAGGGTAGCGGCCGCGGCCGCCAATCCAAAGGCAGGCATAAAGACAAGCATCATTATTCTCAATCCTACTCCATAGGCGGCCACAGCATAAGTCCCATATCGAGCTACAATGGCCATGAGGATAACGCCCATTAGACTTCTCAAACTCATCTGGACTGAGCTGGGGATTCCTATCTTAGTTATCCTCCAGATAAGGTTGAAATTAACTTTCAGATTTCTCAACCTAAGATGGATATGGGAACTGCCCCGAAAGAGAACACAAAATGCTATAACCACGCCCACACCACGGGCCAGCACTGTAGCCAAAGCGGCTCCGTTCACTCCCATTCGGGGAAACCCGCCATGGCCGAAAATCATCAGAGGGTCAAGAATTCCATTCACTACGGTAGCTACTCCGAGGATTATCATGGGCGTGAGAGCATCCCCAGCTCCCCGCAGAATGGCTCCTGCCAGGAAGAGCAGGAACATAACTACCCCTCCCACCAAGAGTATACGCAGGTAGCCGGTGCCAAGCAGGACCACCTCAGGTTTAGCCCCCAACAGCTTTAACATTTCTTCAGCTAATCCGAATCCCACTATGGCTAACAGAGAAGAAGCAACTGCGCTCAGGATGAGGGACTGCATAGCTACATCATTAGCTCTTTCATTGTCTTTAGCTCCAATGAAGCGTGAAACCATAGCCGCCGTTCCGGTGGCAATCCCGATAATCATAGTCATAATTATCATCAATATGCTTCCGCTCATGGCTACGGCCGCAATGGCCGAAGAACCTAATCTCCCCACCCAGATCATGTCAACGATATTAAAGGCTGTCTGCAATATATTTCCAAACATCATTGGAGTAGCCAGAGTCCAGATATTCCTGACGATGTTTCCCTGGGTGAGGTCTTTTCTCATATTAACCGGCATTCTCATAAGTTGCTCACTTTTCTGAAGCAGGAGGTACTATATTGGCAGTGAATTACTCGAAAAGCTAAATCAAAAGGGCTTATGTCAAGAGCGAATCTTATTCAACGACAACGCATTCCTTTAGGGGACACTCTTTACAGATACCCAGCTTCTTTAAATATCCTTTGTATCCATAATGCTCGATACCATCCAGGATTTTATCAGGATGTCCGCTCACCGAAATTTTGCCAAGACCGAGTAGATGCACCTTATCCGCTCTTAAGTAATTTAAAATATGCCGATAATGGGTTATTATTAGCATCGATTCATCTCTTTCATCAAGTATTTCCCCAACCAATTTCAGCGAGTCTATATCTACGCCAGAATCAATCTCATCAAGAATGATAAGCTTAGGTCTCATGGCCAAAATCTGAATCAGTTCCGAGCGCTTCTTTTCTCCACCGGATAACCCATCGTTCAGGTTCCT
>JAGMAN010000025.1 GCA_023130215.1 bacterium | reverse complement strand
TGTACCAGCTCATATATCTGTCAATGACCGTCATTATAGGTATACGGGTTGCTTCAGCGTCTTTTATCAGGTGCCGTACCCGGCCCAGGGTAGTATCCTCACCTATTTTTGTGACCTTGACCTTTATGGCTCCGGTAAGATTTAAGGTGCCGGCAAACACTGCCTGGCCCACACCTTTGTCGGCGGGCAATGATTCACCGGTAATAGTGGCTTCGTTAAGGGCTGATGTCCCTTCTTCTATCGTACCGTCGGCAGGCACATTTTCTCCGGGCCGAATCCTTATTGTTTGGCCGGGCTTGAGAGAGGAAGCTTCTATCTCTCTTTCCCGGCCGTCTTCAATAAGTCTGGCCTTTTGAGGCACGAGCTTCAGGAGCGTTTCAATAGATTCATGAACCCCGATAGCTGTCCTGTGTTCTATAATGTCACCGACGAGAACCAGGAAGGACACTACCCCTGCAGTGGTGTAATCTCCCCGGGCAAAACAGGCCAGGACAGCAATAGCTGCCAGTTCGTTCATATGGAGCTCGCCGCGCACTAAATCTTTGATAGCCCGGATGACTACCGGCAGGCCCAGGATAAGGGCGCCTATAAACGCACATATTCCGGCTACAGAGTCACCCTGTTTAAGGGCATACTTTAAAATATATGAATTAGCAATAAAAATAGCCCCTATGAATGAACCCAGAAGCCAGAAACCTATAAGTTTCTTTTCTCCAAGATGGTGCACATGACCATGCATATATTAATTCCCTTCCTTACGGTGAAGCACGGTGAAGCAGTGCTACCTACGGTTAGCAGTACTGCCTACGGCTGTATCTTTGGGGTCTTTACCCAGCATTATCCAGAGCTTGCCTTCTTGAGATTCATCAGTGCGCACAATGTATTTACTCTTTATCTTAGAAAGTACCTGGTCTAATGTCTCAATGTGATATTGCCTTAGGTATACATCCAGTTTTTCTGTATCTTTACCCGAAGGGTATCTTTCCAAAAGTTTCTTTATATAACCGGCATCAGCCTCTGCAGATGAGATAACCTTCTTTTTATATACCCTGGCCTCAGCCAGGATCCGGGCACTGTCACCTTCGGCCTGGTGTATTGCCTTATTACGGTAGACCTGGGCCTGGTTTTCCTTTTCACTTTTCTCCATCTCTGCTTGCAGTACCATATCGAATGATTCCTGTACAGCTATGGGCACACTAATCCGGATAAGGTCAAGCCGTTCCAAGGCAATACCGGTCCGCATTTGGTCTAAAATCTGCTGGGCTGTTTTTTCAACCTTGTTTTTAAATTCTCCTTGTTTATGTTTTAGAATCTCATCTATATTCATCTGGCCGGCCTGCCTGAGTACGGCATTGGCCAGGGCAGTTTCAACAAAACTAGAGGCAGAAGCCTCAATGGGGTCAACTGCAGCTATGTCTTGTTTATTGGCGGTGTTTATTTCCAGGGGCTGGGCCAGATTAAGGAAATACTGCAGCGGGTCTTTGAGTTTGTAACGGGCCTCCCACATGAAGTGAAGGATATTAATGTCTCCGGTCAGGGCGTATCCGTCTTCGCCCGGATTAAGAACAGTTTTAACGCTTGTTCGCGGAGAGCCGGATTCTCTTTTAAGAATATCCGAAACACTTTCTGGTGACCAGAAATTCTCTACCGTCAGGGACCTTATCCGGCCGGCATCTATTTTTACCACCTCATGTATAGGATGGGGCAGAGCCCAATGCAGGCCAGGTTGCAGCACCTGTTTACCAGGCGGGCCGGTTATCTCTCCGAATCTAAGAATAAGCCCGACCTGATGCTGCTGGATAACACGGACACCGGAAAACAGAAAGAAGACAACAGTCCCCAGCATAACCCATTTGAGCACAGAGAAGAAGACTTTCAATGCTTCATTCAGGGACTGCATACCCGGATTTTGTTGGGAAGCAGAACTATGGATATTTTTATCGTTATTTGTCATTGCTTGTTTCTTCCTTCCAGCCTTTTTCAAAAAGGTCGTAAGGTTCATCTTTAGTAGTTAAAATAACCGTAGCTCTTTTTTCCAGGGTCTTCTTTAGGGCATCGAGTTTTCTCAAGAATATAGCCAGTTCTTCGTTATCAGCAAAGATTTCATAGTATTTGGCTGCTTCTGCGTCGCCCTGTCCCATAAGCAGTCTGGCTTCTGCCTCGGCCACAGCCAGGATTTCATCACGTTTGGCATCAGCTTCAGCCCGCATTTTCTTAGCCTCTTTCTCGCCGCTTTCCCTGATATCTACAGCGATTCTTTCCCGTTCTTTTTTCATCCGGTTAAACACCGCTTCTGTTACCGCCGGAGGCAATCCAATCTGTTTTATCTTGGTAAATTCAACGGTCAGGCCGTATTTATCCTCAGCCTCACGGCTGACATTAGCCAGCATTTCTTTTTCTATATTATCGAATTGCAATGTCCCCGGGTCTGTGGAAATAAGATGGGAGAGAGGATGTTTGCCTATAACCGCATTCTTGTATGTGCGTACCAGTCCTACCAGGTGTTCCTGGGCCTTTTCAACTGTCCCCACTTTTTCCCGGAACTGAACAGGATCGGCTATACGCCAGCCTGTAGAGGCGGTGGCTACCAGGGTATATCCGTCCCGGGTAAAGGTCTCTTCAAACCTGGTGGAGAAGACATGAACCCGGGCATCGAATTTCTCAACCTTGTCAATAGGCCAGGGCAGTTTCCAGTGGAGACCGGCATCACCTTTTGTAGTACCTACTAAGGCGTACCTGGGGTTTTCCCAGCGCAGGACAACAGCACATTCCGTTACCCTCAAGGTCCAACCGGTCAGGAACAGACCAAAGCATATAACTATGAGCACAGCCACAGTTATAGTAAGGATTAATTTGGGTTTCATGGCAATCCTCCTTATTTTTCTAATGTAGAATTCAAATCTATATCTTCAACTCCAAAAGTGAGTTTGTCTTCAAGGTTTAATATTGTATTTAAATTTGTCTGCACTTGAGAGGAGATGATATATTTTCTTATATTTTCCATACTATCTTCCATAGTACCCAGCCAGTTGCGGGCACGGAAGACAGAAGGACTTATCTTATAAGACTCCAACCGCATCCGGAACCTATCGGCATCTGCTCCTGATATCTTCGTGCGGCGGTTATTATAGGCCAGGGCGGCTCTATTTATACTATAGGCCTCGGCCTGAGCCTGATGTAAGGTCTGATTAGCATAAGCCTGGGCGTCAAGTATAGAGGCGTGTTTTTCTTCAAGGGCCTTAATCACGGATTCATAAGCCTCTCCTACAGCTACGGGTGGATGAGCGCTCTCAAATCCCAGATAGAATATCTCCACACCGATGTTCGCCTCGCTTAACACCTCCTGGATTTTCCCTCTAAGTTCTTCTGCCAGAACCAGCCGCTTTTCCTTAAGCAGGTCTAATATATCAATACTACCCATAAATTTTACCAGTTCTCTATAGGCAATATCCTTAATAAAATCATGGGGGTTAGTTTTTTCATACAGGTATTGACGCAGATTAGTAACTCTGTAGTGAAGTTTTATCGCCGAGGAGACAAAACTGACTGGTACGCGTTTGGATTTATCTTCGCTGCTGTTTGTGTTTTTATTGCCTGTATCCTGACTGACTGTTGATTCCCGTGTGGCTACCAAGAAGACATCTTCTTCTTTATAATGTTCCCGGGTCCACAAAATAGCCGGCTGGTCTTCTATCTCTCCCTTGTGTCCCATAGTAATAGTCTGGACCCTCTTAGCCGGGAAGATATAACAGATATCAACAGGCCAGGGCAGTTTAAAATACAGGCCGGAGTCAAGAGTCTTTTCCATAGGATTTCCGAAACGCTCCATTACAGCCTGTTCATCCGGTCCGATAACAACTATACAGGTGAAGGCATAGAGTATCAGTGCCCAGAAAATAATAAGAGGCATAATAGCCCTTTCTAAGAAGCTATAAAACCAGGTTTCAGAGACCCGGAATCCAAACTGGTAATCTACAATATCAGCCGCAGTCTTTAAAATATCACGCGGACTGGTAATAACATCGAGAGTGCGTAAGTAATAAGGCGGCAGGATTACCACGCCGGGTAAACGGGGCACGAAAAACGAAGTCAACATATTAAAAATAAGTTCTATTCCGGTTAAGGCGAGTATGGCAGTTATAATCCAGGACAGATATTTTTCAATATTGGGAATCCCTAAAGAGCAGAGGATAATACTTACACCTATAGCCATAAAAGCAAAGGCAGCAAACAGCATCACACTGGAACCAGCCCGGAGCAAGCGCCAGCCTGGCACAGAGGTCATGCCTTTGACATACATACCGTAAAAGAGGAATATAGAACCAAATCCAAAGACAAGCGCTCCTGGCATAAGGAAGATAGAAGGGGTAAGGGTGCCATGTTTTAACCAGCCCGTATAAAGGTAAATGGTCAGTCCAATAAAGCCGGCGGCAATTAATATTGCGGCTATAGGCAGAAAATATCTTTCCAGCCGCTTAAGACCTGCCTGGGCACTGATGGCACCCAGGTCATGACCCTCAAATAATGCTCCTTGTTTTTCTGTTTCAGCCAGGTCTTTTTCTTCTTCTTCGGCCAGATACTCTTGTCTGGTATGCAGAAAAGCCAGACCCCAGATAAGAGAAGAGGCTAAACTAAATAAACCAATGGCCTGACAGGCCGAGGAACTGCTCCAGCCACTCACCAGGAGTGTTAAGCTGCCCAATATAAGCTGGAGGCCCATACCAATAATTGCGGCTATAACTGCTTTATTTTTTTCGTACATAATACCTTATATTATGAAAGTTCGCGGCTGCTGAATACCAGAGTGCCCAGGCAGATTATTGCCGCCTGGTAGAAGACAGCATACCCAATCACATTGACCACATAACTCCAGGGAATTATGCTCTTCATAGTAAGGGCATCTGCCAGCCAGAAAAACTGCAGGTTAGGTAAGACTGCATAGGCTATACGGGCGAGAACATTCGTATGGGCCAGCTCACCTAATATATGGTCGGAAAGCAGCCCCAGGATGAATATAACCATACAGATGACCATATTCATGACAATACCTAATCTGGTTGATAAAACCGTGGCCACGGCACCGAGTATGAACACGGCAAACCATAAGAGAATACATGTCTTGGCCAGCTCCCGGTTTATATCAGCTCCGAAACTCTGGAGAGCAAAATTTTTATCAAAAAAGCAAAGTACGGCAAAGGCTGCCGTAATCAGACAAACAGCAACAGTGATTGTTGTTGAAACGAAATGCTTGTTAAAAAAATAATTAGCACATCCGCCGATAATAATCGAAAGAAGCAAACTGCCCAAAAGCCCCAGGGTGACAGCCCGGTCAAGCTCAAAACTCGCTGTTTCGGGTACACCAATCCTGATCATAAGGATAAAAACCAGGGTAAGGAGATACATGGCTGTGGCGAGAGAGAGGATAATCCCCCCAAACTTTGCCAGTATGAATTCCAGAGTACGCACCGGCCTGGTGACTACAGTCAGGACAGTCTTAGACTCTATTTCCCGCCATATTACACCGGAGGCGGAAAAGGCAGCCAGAAGCAGACCTGCCAGAAAAATTGTAGCCAGCCCTGTATCAGTCATGATCTTAACGTCTTCAGTCATGCTAAACATAGAAAAGGCCGGGCTAAGACAGATTAAGACCAGAGACGAAAACAGTATTATTCCGTATACAGGCTGACGCACTGATTCAGTGAACGTATTAACAGCTATAGCCACAATCCGTTGCAACAAATCAACTTCTCCTTGAGAACTCCCGCTTGGCCAGTATCTCGAATGGAAGCCCCCGGATCCGAGTTGCATCGGCACACATCCTTTGATTGAACCCGCGGCTCTTGATACTGCGGATCTCGGGAGTAAAGAGTGAAGTAGCTGATTCCCTGGAGACGATGTCTATATTCCCCTTGTATAGTTCTACCGCGTAGGTGCCGTTGACCACCTTCTGCGTTTCGGCGATAAAGGCATCTAAGTCCTGCTTCAAAGGATGGAACCACATCCCATGATAGACGAGATAGGCCCATTTGGCATCTATCATTTTCTTGAACTGAATCTCGTCCTTGGTCAGGCAGGACTGTTCCAGGTCACGATGGAGCTTGAGGATGATGTGGGCCGCTGGGGCTTCGTAGATCTCCCGGCTCTTCAGGTCCATGATGCCATCCTCGAACATGTCTATCTTTCCGATACCACTGGCTCCGCCCACTACATTGAGTTCCATAAGGATCTCTTCCAGGGAGCCAGTTTTCCCATTCAATGCTACTGGAATCCCCTCCGCGAACTTCAGCTCAATGCGGGTGGATTTATCCGGAGCTTCATGAGGTGGGCAGTACCACATCCAGACCTCCCGGGGGATCTCCTGGTTGAGGTCAATTGCTCCGCTGGCAATGGAGCGGCACCACATGGTCTTATCATCCCCGCCCCGGATGGTTTCGGTAACCGGAACTTTCCAGGCCTTGCATAACTCCTCCTCCTCTCCCCGGGTCAGATCAAAATCCCGCACCGGCACCAGCACCTTCAGCTCAGGGGCAAAAAGTTTAAAGACATTATGCATCCGATACTGGTCGTTGCCTTTTCCGGAACTTCCTTCCATAATGGCATCACAGCCACGGCTACGGGCCAGCTTGGCCACTTCCCGGGCCACTAACTGGCGGGTCATAGAGGTGGAGACCGGATAGCCATTATAGTCAGAGTTAGACTGGATGGCCCTTCTCAGCCATTTCTCGGTGAATTCTTCTTTAGCATCAATGATGGTCTGGGCGATGCCCAGGGCCTTAGCCTTCTCCCGGCTGGCGCACAGTTCCTCCTCCCCCTGGCCAACGTCAATGGTTATGGGGAAAATCTCCTCGGCCTTATACTTTCTCCTCAGCAGGATAATCCCTAACGATGAGTCCAGCCCTCCCGAATAGGCGATGGCTACCTTCTTGACTTCAGGAACCTCTGTTTTTTCTACTTTATCTATAATCTGCTCTACATTCATCAGCCCCTCCTCCCTAAATCTGCTCTATTTTCTTTTAATCTCTTATCTCCCACCATCTTGAAATGCCTCTTTCTACCCCGAAATTTCTGTGTAATGTTTCTCTAACAACATCAAGATACCATAACCTGCTTCAAAGTGCAAGAATTTTTTTGGCAATTCAACGGAAAAGAATTGACCCCAGGCTCAGGTTGTTATATAATCATCCCGAAGGGGGAGGATGTCAAAATTCTACATCACAACCGCTATAGATTATCCTTCAGCCAGCCCTCACATGGGACATGCCTATGAGAAGGTCTGTGCTGATGCTCTGGCCCGGTGGCATCGTTTAAAGGGAGAGGATGTATTCTTTCTGACGGGCACCGATGAGCATGGGCAGAAGATAGAGAGGTGCGCTCAGAGGGCCGGACAGAAGCCGCAGGAGTTCGTAGATGAAATGTCAAAGAAGTTCAGGGAGCTCTGCCAGAAGCTGGACATCTCCAACGATGATTTCATCAGGACTACTGAGGAGAGGCATATAAAAGCCTGCCGGGAAATTTTTAAAAGGGTCTATGATAAGGGAGATA
Organism: bacterium; assembly: GCA_023130215.1. GTDB lineage: Bacteria > NPL-UPA2 > NPL-UPA2 > NPL-UPA2 > JAGMAN01 > JAGMAN01. The sequence continues at coordinate 2,066 of JAGMAN010000025.1, read as the reverse complement.
TTTATAAAGGCAGATATGAGGGACTTTATTGCGTTGACTGCGAGTGTTTCTTTTCTCAGAGGGATCTCGTGGGGGGGAAGTGCCCGGTGCACGACAAGGAAGTGGAGCACTTAGAGGAAGAAAGCTATTTCTTCAGGATGAGTGATTACCGGGAGAAGGTTTTAGAGCATATTGAGAAAAACGAAGACTTCATCCAGCCGAAGAGGCGTAGGGGGGAGATCGCCAACCGGATAAAAGAAGGGGTGAGGGACCTATGTATTTCCCGCTCCAGTTTCCGCTGGGGCATCCCCCTGCCCATGGATGAGGGTCACGTTATCTTCGTCTGGTTCGATGCTCTTATCAACTATGTATCATCTCTAAGTTATCCGACCGGAGCTAAATTTAGAAAGTTCTGGCCGGCGGATGTTCATCTCATAGGGAAAGATATCCTCTGGTTCCACAGCGTCATCTGGCCCTCTATCCTCCTGGCCGCAGATATGGAACTGCCTCGCAGTATCTTCGTCCATGGATTTATCAATGTGGGGGGGGAGAAGTTGAGTAAGAGCAAGGGCCTCACGGTGGACCCCCTGAAAGTAGCCAATCTCTATGGAGTGGATGCCCTGCGCTATTTCTTGTTGAGAGAGATCCCATTCGGTGAAGATGGCAACTTCTCTGAAGAAGGGTTGGTCAGGAGGACCAACAATGATCTGGCCAATGACCTGGGGAATCTGGTCAACCGGACTTTAGTTATGGTGGAAAGGTTTGCTCAATCAACGGTTCCCTCCGGGAAGCAGGATGAGGAATTGAAAAAATTGGCTCTGGCCACTGTAGAGAAAGTGGACGAAGCCCTAAGAAAGCTGGAAATTGGCCAGGCCATAGCCGTCATCTGGGAGCTGGTTCGCTATGCCAATCGCTATATTGAGAGGACTGCCCCCTGGAGCCTGGCCGAGGACCAGGGCAGAAAGGGAGAACTATCAAAGGTGCTCTATAATCTCCTTGAGAGCCTGAGATTCATCGCCATCCTCAGCTTCCCCTTCATACCCAATGGAGCGGAGAAGATATGGGGGCAATTAGGAATGGAAGAGGACCTCTGCAGGCAGAAATTGGATAAACTCAAAAGCTGGGGTGGGATAAAGCCCGGGGCAAAGGTAGGGAACCCACAACCCATATTCCCACGGATTGGAAATAAATAGGTTGACAAGATTTTGCCTGGGTGGTATAAAATAATGTGCGACTTGTCCCCACGTATAGATTTCGAAGAAATCTGTGGGGAATCGCTTATTTTATTTGACGGGCTGGAAAAAGTAGTGTAAAATCTTTACTGATGGGATTTTGAGAGGAGGTGAAGCTGATGTTAGCTATAATTATTGGGTTGATCTGCATTGTTGTGGGAATTTTGTGGCTGCTTCCACCGCAATACCCGGGTTTCGGTTATGCCTGGGATGACGCCTTCAGATTCATCAAGGGGTTTCTGTCCTTAGGATTACCTTTCGGCGGAGCCATTGCTGTTGCCGCCGGGATAAGCTCCATCAAGGATAAGATTACCACAAAGAGAGAGGAAGCTAAGAGAAAGAAAGAAGAGAAGGAGGAGAAGAAGGAAGAGGAAAAGAAAGAGTAAAACTTGACCCTTAACCTTAAACAAGGCAGTGAGATTTTTTCACTGCCTTTTTTCTTGTCTTCATCCTGGGTTTCTGATATATTAACAGGGGAGGTGGTGCCAAGGTGGAGAAGTGCCTATTCTGCCGCATTATTAAGAAAGAGATGGAGAGCCATATCCTTTATGAAGATGATGATATATTAGCCTTTAAAGATGTCAATCCTCAAGCCCCTGTGCATCTTCTCATTATTCCCAAGAAGCACATTCCCGGGGTAACTGAATTGGAGGAAGAGGACAAAGAGCTGATTGGAAAGATTTGTTTGGTGGCTAAGCGGATTGCCAGGGAGCAATCTGTCTATCAGTGCGGCTTCAGGCTCGTAGTAAACTCTGGACCGGATGCCGGGCAGGCAGTCCAGCATCTTCATTTCCATCTTTTAGGAGGAAGGAAACTTGGCTGGCCTCCTGGCTAACCTGGATTACTTAAAGTAAT
>JAGMAN010000024.1 GCA_023130215.1 bacterium | reverse complement strand
TAGGAGATAATTATGGCTAAGCAGTGGAAGGAGTCGGATGAGAAGTTCCTTAAGAAACACTATCGTAGCTTGAGCAATGTGGAGTTGGCTGGCCGCTTGGGGGTAACAAAGAAGGCGATTGAGACCAAGCTGGCTCGGATGGGGCTGAGTAGGGGAAGGGAGAGAAGCTCAAAGAGGAAAAGGGAAGGAGGTCAGCATAGATACTCAGTCCTGGCCATATCCAGAGGAGTGGAGTATCTTCAATGTGTGATCTGCGGAAAGAAGCGGCAAGGGAAGACAGCGGTCCGGCTTTAAGATATTTAGACTACTGGGGCTTGAATGGGACTCCTTTCTCCTTAAGTCCTGACCCTGCCATGCTTTACCTCAGCAAGCAGCACAGGGAATGTCTGATTCGCTTAAAGTTCGCCATCTATTCCGGTAAGGGGGGAGCTCTTCTCGTCTCAGAGAATGCTGGCGATGGGAAAACGAGTGTGCTGCGGCGGCTCATAGAAGACTTAAAGGAGGAGCTGAGGGGAGGGTTGGGTATAGCTTTCATTGACCATCCCTCCTTAACTCCCAATCAGATGGTTCAAGAAATCTGCGGGCAGTTGGGGGTGAAGAAACCCGCCCGCAATCGTTACGAGAGCCTGAATCAACTTAAAGATAGGCTTAAGCAGCTGGATAGACAGGGAATAAAATGCCTTATTATAGTAGATGAGGGTCAACTCCTGGCCAGTAAGATGGATACCCTCCAGGAGTTAAGAACACTGTTAAACTTCTGTCTTAGCGATCGGTTCCTCCTCACTTTCATCCTCTCCGGCCAGAAGCTTTTGGAGGAGGTAGTTAAGGATATCCCGGAATTCTATCAGCGCCTTCCCGTCAGATTCTTCCTGGATAGTCTGGATAGACCAGATACCGAGGCCCTAATAAAATTTCGCCTTAAGAAGGTGGGTCTTAAAAATGAGAACATCTTCGCCCCGGATAGCTATCAAGCCATCTTCCGATATTCTCGGGGTTGCCCCCGGGTTATCTGCTCCTTAAGCGACCTCTGTCTTCTTATTGGCTACAGTATGAGGAGAAGGCAGCTTGACTTCACCGTGGTGGAGAGAGCTCAGAGCGACATGGTTAGCTCAGAAGAGGGCTTCCACTACTTTAAATTTCTGCGTTCTGAAGAAGATAGTGCCGAGGAGAGGAAAAGCAGAAATGGGGTTCTTTAAGCCAAAAATACAGACCAAGCTGATAATGGCTTTTCTAATTATGGGATTCATTCCCATGATTTTATCCACATTGATTGTGGTTAAGATAAACTGGCGCCGGGAGGATAGCAGAATAAAGGAAAGGATAGCGGAAGCATCCCGAAAGGCGATGGAGCTCATCAGGGATTATCAAAGTAGAGCCAGTCAGCAAGCAAAACTTTCAATAGAGGACCCGGAGTTTAGAAAGAAATACAAACTGGAGGAGCTTTCTGAAATCAAACCCATCGTTCGTCCGGGAATGGGGAAGCCAACTGTCATCTGGGTGCCGGGCAGAATCGCGGAGATGGATTACCAGAAGGAGGATGGGGAAACTACTCAGGTCATTCACCTTATCGAGGTGTTCGAATCGAAGAGTTTGGCTGCCTCCAGCATTCTACCTGTTCGTAGCCATGGAAGGATAATTGGCAATCTCATCGTTGCCTTCCTCCTGGAAAGGCATTTCACCGAACACCTGGAGAACATGACCGGGGTAAATATGGTGAGAATAGACCCTGAGCCGTTTCTTACAGAAAGGAGAGCCCTGGATGATATTCATTTCACCGACCGGATAAAAGAGAAAGTTCTGAAGGAAAAAAAGGATTACTATGAAGAAAGAGCTTTGCTCAGAGGAGAGCCCTATAAGGCACTATACAAGCCGCTCCTTGGTCTTGACGGTAACGTTACGGGGGTCATCTTCTTCGGCGTTCCCAGGAAACATACTTTTGAATCCGTCGTCGGGGCTAAATCGTTCTGGATCTGGCTGATCCTGTTTGGCATCTTTATGGCCGCTGCCCTGGGTTACACTATGGCCAGACGTATCTCCAGGAGAATAAACCTCTTTGCTGAGGCAGCTCGCTTGGTAGCTGATGGCAATCTTGACCAGGAAATAAGGGTGAAGTCCAAAGACGAGATCGGGGAATTATCCTCTGCCTTTAATCTTATGACGGGGAGACTGCGACAGATGAGGGAACTGGAAGAGGAGCTCCGCCGCAAGGATAGACTGGCGGCCCTCGGCGAACTATCGGCTGGCGTGGCTCATGAGGTCAGGAATCCCCTGGGTATCATCAAGAACTCGGCTCAGGTTTTACAGGATAAATTTAAAGACAAGGACACCAAATCCAGGGAATTGAGTAAGTTTATTATTGAAGAGGTGGATCGATTGAATAAAGTGGTGACCAATTTCTTGGACTTCGCTCGACCTCAGAAACCAAATCTAACTGGGAGGAAGATAGCCCCTATCATTAGTCGAGCCCTGGAACTAATGCAGTCAGAGATCCTCAAGCGGAAGATCAAGGTAGCAAATAAACATGAGGATAACCTACCCCCGGTCTTAGCTGATGAGGAGCTTTTAGCTCAGGTATTCCTCAATATAATATCCAATGCCATCCAGGCCATGCCCGATGGTGGGCGTCTTATGGTTTCCTCCAAATCCGGAGCCGGAAGTTATAAAGACCTGGTAGAAATCAGTTTTACTGACACCGGTTGCGGCATTCCGGCGCAAGACCTTGATAAAATTTTCAATCCCTTCTTCAGCAATAAAGAGGGGGGGGTTGGCCTGGGGCTTTCCATTGTCCACAAGATCGTTGAGAGCCACGGGGGGAAGATTTCTGTCCACAGCAGAGTAGGGGAAGGAACTACCTTTACCATTCATCTTAAAGGGAACTTATGCCAGCTAAAATCTTAGTGGTGGACGATGAGGCTAAAATGCGCCGGGTGCTCCAGATGATGTTAGAAGAAAATGGCTGCCAGGTGGACCTGGCTGAAGGCGCAGAGAAGGCATTGTCCAGGATGAAGGAGGTGACCTTCTCCCTAATCATCACCGATATGAAGATGCCAGGGATGAGCGGACTGCAGCTTCTGAAGGAGATAAAGAAACTGGACGAAGGAATACCCGTCGTCGTCATGACCGCCTATGGGACCATTCCCACGGCTATAGAGGCCATGAAGGCGGGAGCTCATGATTATGTCCTTAAACCCTTTGATATGGAAGAGATGAAGACAGTGGTGGAGAAGGCCCTGGAGAGGGAGAAGCTTCTCAGGAGGAGCCAATACCTTCAGGAGGAGATGGAAGCTAAATACCAGTTTGATAACATTGTTGGAGAAAGCTCCAAAATGAAGGAGGTCTTTAGACTCATCAGTCAGGTGGCTCCCACCAAATCCACTGTCTTAGTCTCCGGAGAGAGCGGCACAGGGAAAGAACTCATTGCCCGGTCCGTTCACCACCGTAGCCCCCGGGAAGACCAACCGTTCGTGGTAGTAAATTGTGCTGCCCTGCCGGAGAACCTCCTTGAATCGGAACTCTTCGGACACCTTAAGGGAGCTTTCACCGGAGCCCACCGTGATAGGCGAGGTAGATTCACTTTAGCTGACGGAGGCTCCATCTTCTTGGATGAGATAGGGGCCATGAGCCCGGGCCTCCAGGCAAAAATTCTGCGCGTTCTTCAGGAGAAGGAATTTGAGCCGGTAGGAGGAACGAGGTCCATTCAAGTAGATGTTAGAATCATTGCCGCTACCAATCAGGATTTGAAGATGGCGGTGGAGGAAGGCAGTTTCCGGGAGGACCTATACTATCGCCTAAATGTGGTCCCCATTCATCTTCCTCCACTGCGAGAGAGGAAAGAGGATATCCCCCTGCTGGCCTATCACTTTCTGCGCCGTTATAGCCAGGAGCTCACGAAAGGCGTGTCAGAGATATCCCCCGAGGCATTGGGATTGATGCTTGAATATGACTGGCCAGGGAACATCAGGGAGTTAGAGAATGCTATAGAGAGAGCAATGGTCTTAAGTAAAGGCAATACCCTGTCGGTGGAGACCTTGCCTTTAGTCTCGTCCAGCCAGGAGGCCGAAGTTGGCGATGAAAACATCTCCTATCAGGAGGCAAAGAAAGCTGTCTTAGAATCCTTTGAGCGTAGATTTTTCACTCGTATCCTGAAGGAGGCCGGAGGGAACGTCAGCCAGGCAGCCCGGCAAGCCCAAATTGACAGAAAGAACCTCTACCAGAAGATGAAAGAGCTCAGACTCAACCCTAAAGACTATTAATA
>JAGMAN010000023.1 GCA_023130215.1 bacterium | reverse complement strand
CAGTACTGCCTACGGCTGTACCAAAAACGACGTGGTTGAGTGATATTTGTAATTTTGAGATTTGAGTTTTAACTTTTGAGATTGAACGATGGATACATGTGTTATTACGTTCCTTCCGGATAATAAAAAGGGCCGCGTCTCTAAAGGGACGGATATTCTTAATGGCGCAATTGCGGCCGGAGTGTATATCAATTCTTCCTGCGGAGGAGAAGGAGTCTGTGGAAGATGTAAGGTTATTGTAAAGAAAGGAGATGTTAAATCTGAGCCGACAGGCCGGCTCACCAAGGAAGAAGTTCAAAAAGGTTATGTCCTGGCATGCCGGGCTACCATCCACAGTGATGTTGAAATAGAGATACCTCCATCATCCAGGTTAAAAGACCAACAGATACTTACCGAAGAGGCAAAAGTTGAGCGCCTTAAAGGCGTCTTTAGTGAAGCAGGTGAGGTAGAAAGAGGTATTGAACTTGAGGAAAGGGAAATCTTCTCCCATTCACCACTGGCGACGAAGCTCTTTCTAAAACTTCCGCCCCCCACCCTGAAGGATAATGTAAGCGACCTGGAAAGGCTTTACCGGGAGGTAAGGAGGAAGAGAGATATACCAATCCTGCAGACCGGGCTGGCAAATGTTAAAAAAATGGCAAGGCTTTTCCGGGAGAGCAACTGGCAGGTTACTGTGCTTCTTGGAAAACGAAATGGAACAACGGAGATAGTTTTAATTGAGCCCGGGGATACTTCCGGAAGAGATTTTGGGTTAGCTTTTGATGTCGGGACAACAACGATTGTTGCTCAGCTGGTGGATTTGAAAACAAAAAAGACCCTGAGCACAAAGGCGGCATATAACAAGCAAGTAAGCTACGGTGAGGATGTTATTACTCGTATGATTTACGCAGGGAAGGAAGCCGGGCTTGAGAAGTTGCACCATCTTGTCATTGATACGCTGAACGGGCTGGTCTCAGCTATGGCGGATGAACTTGGAATAAGCCTTAATGAGATTACCTGTATAATGTGTGCCGGGAATATGACCATGGCTCATCTTCTTTTAAGGGTTGACCCTACATATCTGAGAAGAGAGCCGTATGTCCCGACAGCAAATTTCATACCGGTAATCAGGGCAGCCGAGGCGGGAATAAAGATAAATCCAAGGGGTCTTCTTGAATGTATTCCGGGAGTTTCCTCTTATGTAGGGGCTGATATTGTAGCCGGAGTTCTTGCCAGTGGGATTGATGAGGAAGATGCCCTTTCCATGCTCATTGATATTGGGACGAACGGAGAGATAGTCCTGGGAAATAAAGACTGGCTTACCTGCTGCTCTTCATCAGCCGGACCTGCCTTTGAAGGTAGCGGAGTCTCTTGCGGCGTGAGGGCAATGGATGGAGCAATTCAGAAGGTGGAGATAACCCGTGAGGATTTTCAGGTTAAATATTCTACCATTGGAGGTGCCAAACCAATCGGCATTTGTGGCTCTGGATATATTGACTGTCTGGCTGAGTTGTTTAAAGCAGGGGTTATAGACCGTTCTGGAAACATAAAAGAGGATATAACATCTCCGAGGATAAGAAAAGGCAAGGAAGAGGCTGAATTTATTCTGGCCTGGGGCGCCGAGACGGAAACGGGGGAGGATGTTGTTATAACGCAGGTAGATATCATTAACCTCATAAGGTCGAAAGGGGCCATCTATACGGCCGCCCGGGTCTTAGCAAACAAGATGGAGCTGGAACTTGCTGACATTAAAAAGATATATTTAGCAGGTGGTTTTGGAAACTACCTGAATATAGAGAAATCAATCTGGATTGGACTTCTCCCGGACCTGGAGAGAGACAGGTTTAAATTTATTGGAAATACCTCACTTTCCGGAGCTAAATTTGCCCTTCTTTCATATGATGCCATGGTGAAAGCGAAGGAAATTGCAAAGAAGATGGCCTATATAGAACTCAGCGTTGAGCCTGCGTTTATGAATGAATATACCGGCTCACTCTTCATTCCACATACTGATATTGACAGGTTTCCATCAGTTACTGAGAAGCTTTCTCTTTAGATAAAAATGGCTACTATTGCTTTAGCCGGAAAAGGCGGAAGTGGTAAGACTACAATAGCGTCTTTTGTTGTAGATTATCTCCTGAGAAGAGGCGAAAGGCCAATCCTGGCAGTTGATGCTGACCCAAACAGCAACTTAAATGAGGGATTAGGTGTAAAATTCCCGAGAACAGTGATCTCTGTTGTAGATGAGATTATGGAGAAGAAGGAAGAACTCCCGGCAGGGATGACGAAGGATAGATTGCTGGAGTTCCACCTCCAGGATGCTCTTACTGAATCGGAAGGATTTGACCTTTTAGTTATGGGAAGGACAGAAGGTCCAGGGTGTTATTGCCGGGCAAATGACCTTCTGAGGAATTTTATGGAAAAATTAAAGGAGAATTATCAATATGTGGTTATGGATAATGAGGCAGGAATGGAACACCTCTCCAGAAGAACAACAAGGGATGTCGATATCCTGTTAATAATAGCAAATCCAACACCGGTTTCTTTAAGGTCTGCTGAGCGCATCCATGAAACAGCGGGAAAAATAAAGCTGAATGTAAAAAAGAGCTATTTAATAATAAATGAACTGCCAGCGACAATAAATGGGTCACTGGCTAATCTTCCGGCTGGGGCTACTAAGACCATTTTGCCGCTCCTGGGAAAAGTCCCCTACGATGAGGAGCTACTGAGAAACAGCATAAACGGTGGCTCCGTCTTTGATTTGCCGGAGAATTCAATTGCAAGGAAGGCAGCCTTTGAAATTATGGAAAAACTGTGAAAATAAGAAAGGAATGAACTATGGCTATTGTTAACAAAAGGATAAAGCTTGAAACCAAGGGCGATACGGACATCATTGACATCACTGAGCGGGTAGCAGCTCACCTAAAAGGGTCTGCATTAACCAATGGCACAGTGACTGTCTTCGTTCCCGGGTCAACAGCCGGAATTACTACCGTGGAATATGAGCCCGGCGTAATTAAGGATCTCCAAAGAGCTTTCGAGGAGATTGCCTCTAAAGACAGGGAATATGCTCACAATAAGAAATGGGGAGATATGAACGGTTACTCCCATGTGCGAGCTTCCCTGCTCGGCCCCTCCATTAGTGTTCCATTTATTAATGGGGAGTTACAGCTTGGCCGCTGGCAACAAATCATCCTCATTGACTTTGACAATCGCTCCCGCTCAAGGGAAATAATTTTGCAGATAATGGGAGAATAGATTAGATGAAACCCGTATTACAGTTAGCTCTGGATTTTGTGGACTTGAAGCGGGCTTTAAAGGTAGCCCGGGAAGCGGTGGCGGGAGGGATGGACTGGCTGGAGGCTGGCACCCCCCTGATTAAGAGTGAAGGATTGGATGCTGTCCGAGCCTTGAGGAAAGAGTTTCCCAGGCAAACCATTGTAGCCGATATGAAGATAATGGATGCCGGAAGGGTGGAAGTGGAAGCCGCTGCTAAGGCAGGAGCTAATATCGTAGATGTCCTGGGAGCAGCCTCCGATGCCACTATAAGAGAATGCATTGAAGCCGGGAAAAATTATGGAGCAGAAATTATCGTTGACACCATTGCTGTTGATAGGGTGGTAGAAAGAGCAAAGGAAGTAGAGGCAATGGGAGCAAATTATGTCAGCGTCCATATTGCTATTGATGAGCAGATGCTCGGCGTTCAGCCATTCGATAAACTGAAAAAGGTAATCAAAGCAATCAATGTTCCGGTAGCCGTAGCCGGAGGAATAAATTCGGAGACAACGGCAGAGGCGGTTAAAGCGGGAGCAAGTATTATTATCGTGGGAGGAGCAATAAGTAAATCCCGGGATGCTAAAAAGGCGGCCCAGGAGATGAAGAAAGCTATCAGGACTAAGACTAAGATCAAGAGCGACCTGTACAAGAGGGTCTCGCTCCCTGATATCCGAAAAGTGTTAGAGAAGGTCTCCACCCCGAATATCTCAGATGCCATGCATAGAAGCGGCGATTTGCGAGATATAAGGCCGATTACCAGTGGACTGAAGATGGTCGGCCCAGCCATTACCGTGAGAACCTATCCTGGAGATTGGGCCAAACCGGTGGAGGCTATTGATGCGGCTAAGGAAGGGGAGGTAATTGTCATTGATGCCGGTGGAGTAGGTCCAGCCGTCTGGGGAGAGTTGGCTGCTCATAGCAGTCTTCAGAAGCGCTTAGCCGGAGTAGTCATAGATGGAGCGATAAGGGATACCATTGAGGTTAGAGAGCTGGGCTTTCCTGCTTTCGCCAAACTTATCATGCCCACGGCTGGGGAGCCAAAGGGATTTGGTGAGATTGGAGTCCCGGTCAGGGTAGGAGGAGTGAGAATTAGCCCGGGAGACTGGATAGTGGGAGATGATGATGGGGTGGTAGCCATTCCCAGGGAGAAAGTGGTTGAGTTCACCAACCGGGCCATGGATGTCCTGGAAAGAGAGAATCGCATTAGAAAAGAAATTCAGGAAGGAGGCACCTTATCCAGCGTCACCGAACTCCTGAGATGGGAAAAGCATTGACAAAATTACTAATTTAAGATAACCAGACACTATCAAGTTGTTATTCCTATGGAAATCAGAAGGAAATCAAGCCTAAGAGAGGGAGATTTTGTCAGTTTTGAAGAAAGGAATGGAGAAATTGTGATGAGTCCTGTCCGTGTCATCAAGAAAGACCAGGCATATTTCTGGACAAAAGAATGGCAAAAAAAAGAGCAAGAGGCAGAAGATGACCTTAAGAAAGGGCGATACAAGAAGTTTGATAGCGCAGATGGGCTTATTAAGGATCTCCACTCCAAATGAGAATAATCCGGTTAGAATGTTTTAAAAGAGATTACAAAAAACTCCCTTCTCATATCTGGGAGAAGTTAGATAAGCAACTAAAGATCTTAATACGAGATACAGGGCATCCTTCTCTGGGGGTTAGAAAAATAGAAGGGCATCCTGGCTGCTGGGAGGCAAGAGTTTCCCGGGCCTGTCGTTTTACTTTCTCATGGGTTAAAGATGCTGTTGCTCTAAGGAGAGTCGGCACCCATGATGTTCTTAAAAATCCATAAAATCAACGCAGAGGCATACCTTAAAATGGCCAGGATCAAACGAGGGAGACTTCTTAGCCTTACGGTGAGGAGAATACAGCAGTTGATGAAAAAGTCCGCGAAGCCACAAAGGCCGAAATCTCATGGAGAAGAAATTGAAAGAGATACCAAGATTAATCTGGGCAGAGGTTGATTTAGGAGCTGTAGCTCATAACCTGAAGGAAATCCGCCGCCGCGTGGGAAGAGGCGTTAAGATACTGTGTGCGGTCAAGGCGGATGGTTATGGACACGGAGCGGTAGCTGTCTCTGAGGCTGTGCTCAAAGAAGGAGCTAATTATTTAGGGGTAGCCAACTTAAGAGAGGCTATAGAACTAAGAGAGGCGGGGATAAGGGCAGGCATCTTGATCTTTGGCTCGGGTCTTCCTGAGGAAGCGGATGATATCATCAGACATAATCTTACCGCCACTGTTTGCACTGAGGAGTTTGCAGATGCTCTTGCGAAAAAAGCAGAAAAGAAAAAAACAAGAGCCAAGGTGCATATAAAGGTGGATACCGGGATGGGCAGAATCGGGGTCTACTTTAAAGAGGCAGTAAAGTTCATCAGGAAGGTAGCCCGACTAAAATATCTGGACATAGAAGGGCTTTACACCCATTTCCCTTCTGCCGAAGAGAAAGATAAGACATTTAGTCTTGCGCAAATTCAACATTTCAAGGAGACGATTGCTCAACTGGAAAGGCAGGGAATAAATATTTCCTTAAGGCATATGGCCAACAGCGCCGCTATCCTGGATTTAGCAGAGAGTTACTTCAATTTAGTTCGCCCCGGTCTCATCCTCTATGGGATTTATCCTTCGGATGAAGTGAGTAGAAGCTTAGAGCTAAAACCAGTCCTAACACTTAAAACAAGAATCGTTTTTTTGAAGAAAGTTCCGCGGGGGAGAACAATAAGTTACGGAAGGACCTATACCACGAAAAGGGAGACCACCATTGCCACTCTTCCCATCGGCTACGCCGATGGCTACAGTCGCAGACTCTCCAACAAGGCAGAGGTGTTAATTGAAGGAAAGAGGGCTCCCGTTGTAGGAAGAATCTGTATGGACCAGACTATGGTCGATGTGGGACATATCCCTCATGCGAAGGTTGGCCAGGAAGTAGTCTTAATTGGCAGGCAGGCCCCATCAGATAGTAAACATCTAACGGGGCAGGGTGAAGGCAGAATCTCAGTGGAAGAGATAGCTAAAAGAATCGGGACTATCCCTCATGAAGTCGTCTCCCGCCTGGGGAAAAGGATCTATAGGATTTCACAATGAGGAGGAAGTTCTTATGTACCAGGAGACAGTTTTTGAAAATGGCTTAATGGTGGTCACGCAGGGAATGCCGTCGGCCTCCTCCAGTTCAGTGGGGCTCTGGATTAAAGCGGGGGGAAGATTTGAGAGGAAAGACAATAATGGCATCTCCCACTTCCTCGAGCATCTCCTCTTTAAAGGAACGAAGAAGAGAAGCTGTCGCCAAATCAAGGAATCTATCGAGGGGGTGGGAGGAGGCCTCAACGGGTTTACCTCCGAAGAGATTACCTGCTATTTAGCCAAAGTACTTAGTAAACATCTCCCTCTGGCCCTGGATGTCCTTTCCGACATGGTACTAAATCCTCTCCTTAAGGAAGAAGATGTAGAGAAAGAGAGAATGGTGGTTCGGGAAGAAATCAAGATGTATGAAGACCTTCCCTCTTCTTACGTCCATTCTCTCTTCGATGAGCTCCTCTGGCCGGATCAGCCCCTGGGATTTATGATTGCGGGAAGGCAAGAAGTAATTGCCACTATGGGCAGGGATGAGATTCTTAACCACAAAAACCTTCTATATAATCCCGGCAACTTAGTGGTAGCGGTAGCCGGGAAGCTGGAGCACCAGAGGGTGGCAGAGGAGGCAGAGAAGGCCTTTGGAGGTCTTCCCCGGGGGCAGCGAAATCGCTTTTCTAAGGTCCGAGAGAAACAAGCTAAACCCAGGATGAAGCTAAAGGGTAAGGATACCGAGCAGACCCATCTCTGCTTGGGAGGAAAGGCCCTTCCCCGGGACCATCCAGATAAATATGCTTTAGGAATACTTAATGTAATCCTGGGTGGAAATATGAGCTCACGGCTCTTCAACGAAGTCCGGGAGAAGAGGGGTCTTGCTTACGAAATCAGGTCCAGCATAGCCAGATTCCAGGATACGGGAGCTCTGGTCGTCTCTGCCGGAGTGGATAATCGCAAAGTAACTGAAACTATTAAGGTTATCCTTAAAGAACTAAAGAAATTCAAAGAGAAAGAGGTCTCCAAGAAAGAACTGCGGCAGGCTAAGGAGTTCTCAACCGGGCAGCTCCTCCTTGGCCTGGAAGATACCACCAACTACATGCACTGGCTGGGTGAGAACAAGCTTTGCCTGGGTAGGGTTCCCAGGGCAGAAGAAGTGCTGAAAAAACTTAAGAAGGTAACTGCCCAGGATTTACAGAGAATAGCAAAAAGATTCTTCACTAATGAGAATCTGAACTTAGCTCTCATCGGCCCCCTTAAAGAAGAAAAGGAGATTGAAAAAGTCTTCCAGCTTTAGACAGCCCTCAGCCGTCCCTCTCGGCAGACAGGCAATTGTTCCTTCATCCCCTCTGGGCTTCGATCCTCTGCAGTCCTCCCATATAAGGCCTTAGGACTTCAGGGATGGCGATACTTCCATCTTTCTGCTGATAAGTTTCTAAGAGGGCAACTACTGTCCGACCCACAGCCATTGCTGAACCGTTGAGTGTATGGACATATTCTGCCTGTCCGCCCTTTTCTGGCCGGTAGCGGATCCCTGCCCGCCGAGCCTGGAAATCTACGAAGTTGCTGCAGGAGGATATCTCTAAATATCGCCCTTCTGCTGGAACCCAGACCTCTAAATCATAGCACTTGCTGGCGGCGAAGCTTATATCAGCCGTGCACAGGTTGAGGACCCGGTAATGGAGTCCTAATAGCTGCAATACCTCTTCGGCATCTCTGAGGAGACTTTCCAGTTCCTCATAGGAGGTCTCGGGCTTGACAAATTTCACCAGTTCAATCTTATTGAATTGATGGACGCGCACCAGACCCTTTGTCTCCTTCCCATATGAGCCAGCTTCCCGACGGAAACAAGCGGTGTAACTACAGTAATAGACGGGAAGATTCTTTGCCCTCAATATCTCCTCCCGATGAATATTGGTAATGGGAACTTCGGCAGTGGGAATTAGAAAGAGGTCATCAGCTTCACACCGGTACATATCGTCCTCTAACTTGGGGAGTTGCCCGGCGCCAATCATGCATTCCCTCTTTACCATAAAAGGGGGAAAGACTTCCGTATAACCATGTTTAGATGTATGGAGGTCCAGCATAAAGTTGATAAGAGCTCTCTCTAATCTTGCTCCCAGGCCGCGATAGAGGGCAAAGCCCCGCCCGGAAATTTTCGAGGCAGCTCTAAAATCAATCATTCCCAAAGCATCGGCCAGCTCTTCATGGGGGAGAGGTTCAAAGTCAAACTTGCTTGGCTCTCCCCATCTCCGAACCTCAACATTATCCTCAGGGCCACTACCCACAGGAACAGAATTGTGGGGTATATTTGGGACTAGTAGGGCAATTTTAGCGAGTTTCTCATCAATTTCCCCCACTTCTTTATCAATTTCTTTTATTTTCTGGGCTACTAACTTCATCTCGGCTATCTTATCCTTAGGGTCTTCTCCCTGGCCTACCAATTTCCCTATCTGGGCAGAGGCGATATTCTTTTTGTGTTTAAGGTCCTCCGCTTTCTGCAACAAATTTCTTCTTTCCCTATCGAGTTTGAGGAGCTTATCTATATCTGCCTCCATCCCTCTATTCTTCAGGGTCTTCTTAACCTCTTCCGGGTTTTCTCTAATAAACTTTAAATCAAGCATCTTCCTTCATCTCATCTAACCCTTAATTACCCCCAGGGGCTTCATCCTGCAGACCCTCTTAGAGATGCCTGCCTCATGGACTACATGGACTACATCATTAACGTCCTTATAAGCTTCCGGGGCCTCTTCAGCCAAAGCCTGCCTTCCCGTAGAGCGAACAAAAATCCCTTTTTGCTCTAATTCTCTGGCGATAGAGCGTCCCTTAAGGCTTCTAATTGCGGCTCCGCGCGACATCACCCGCCCACTTCCGTGACAGGTTGAATAAAAGGTCTCCGCCGCCTTTTCTGTGCCCACTAAAAGATAAGAGTTTCTACCCATGTCCCCGGGAATAATTACCGGCTGCCCAATGCCTTTATATTTTTCTGGAAGCTCCTTGTGGCCGGGAGGAAAGGCACGGGTGGCTCCTTTGCGATGGACGCATAAGGTCTTCTCTCGGACTCCGTCCGAGCCATCAATTACATGTTTTTCTATCTTGGCAATGTTGTGGGCCACATCATAAATCAGCTCCATCCCTAAATCCCCTGGGCTGAGATTAAAAAATCTCTGAAAAGTCCGCCGGGTAAGCTCCATGAGAACCTGCCGATTGCACCAGGCGTAATTTGCCGCACAGCGCATTGCTCCCAGGTATGCCTTGCCTTCTTCTGAATTTACCGGGGCGCAAGCAAGTTGCCTGTCCGGGACACGAATGCCGAATTTATCAAGAGTGCGGACCATCCCTTTGGCATAATCGTCACAGACCTGGTAGCCAAAACCGCGGGAGCCGCTATGAATCATCACTGTAACCTGACCCAGGTGTAAATCGAAGACTTCTGCCGCTTGCTCGTCATATATCTGGTCAATAACCTGCACCTCTACAAAATGGTTGCCAGAACCTAATGTGCCAGCTTGCTTCTGGCCTCGTTCATAAGCGCGGGAAGATACCGCCCCTGGGTCTGCTCCTTCAATTGCGCCGCGTTCTTCGGTGTATTCCAAATCTTCAGGTTTTCCATAGCCTTGCTCTACCGCCCATTTAGCGCCTTTTATAAGCAGCTTTCTTTCTTCCTGAGAGCTAATGCGAATTTCCCCTTTTGAACCAACCCCTGCAGGGATATTCCTAAACAGCGCAGAAACCAAATCGCGCATCCTCTCCTTGATATCTTTCTCATCTAAATTTGTCCGCACCAGCCTGACGCCACAATTTATGTCATAGCCCACAAGACCGGCACCGACAACGCCGTCCTTCTCAACATCCGTTGCCGCTACACCGCCGATCGGCGCCCCATATCCCCAGTGGATGTCGGGCATGGCCAGAGAATATTTGACAATTCCGGGAAGATGAGCCACATTGGCTACCTGCTCCGGGGCACGGTCTGCTCGGATATTTTTCAGTAGATTCTCATCAGCATAAATAATTCCCGGAACGCGCATACCGGGATTATATGTTTTAGGTATTCGCCAGCGGTAATCATCAATCTTTTCCAGGGAACCTTTCCACGACTCTTTCATACGTCGAATATCACCTGTCCTTCCCAGCAATCTTTAAGTTTTTGCACCTTAAGCTCATGGTAAGTCACTGCCTTAATCTCTGTCTTTAATTGGTGCCGGCGCAGATCCAGCTTTTCTCCCTGCGCCCGGGCGGATATTGCCTCCTCAGTTAATTTGTCAATGGCAAATTTCTTAAAAA
>JAGMAN010000022.1 GCA_023130215.1 bacterium | reverse complement strand
AGAATATCAAACATCGCGTAGCCGGCATTAGCGAAGAGTTCCTCCCTGGTCTTCCCAAAGACCCTAATACCTAAATCTGCTGTGTGGTCGAAAGTTTCGTATTTCTTCATTCTTCTTTTACCACCCTGGCCACACCAACCACTTCATCTTTCTCATCCAGCCTGATCAGGCGAACCCCCTGGGTGTTGCGGCTTAGCACCCGGATGGGAGCTATCGGGATACGAATGACCATTCCCTGAGAACTGATAAGCATTAGTTCGTCTCTGTCCAGCACTCTCTCTATGCCAACCAGCAAGCCGTTGCGCTCGCTGGTCTTGATGTTGATGACTCCTTTACCTCCCCGGCTCGTGGCGCGATATTCGGAGAAGGGGCTTCGCTTTCCATATCCATTAGCAGTAACCGATAAGAGAGTAGCTTCCTCGTCAACGATCTGCATTCCCACCACCCGGTCTTTCTTCTCAAGCTTTATCCCCTTTACTCCCCGGGCTGTTCTCCCCACTTCCCGCACCCTGGTCTCCTTAAAGCGGACAGCCTTCCCCTGCTCGGTAGCTAAGACCAACTCTTCACTACCTCCGGTCAACTTGACTTCAATTAGCCGGTCTCCTTTATCTAAAGTAAGCCCGATGATTCCAGCGGCCCGGGGATGGCTGTAAGCACTGAGACGGGTCCTCTTGATAATTCCTCTCTCAGTGACCATAACAATGAAATGCTCTATGTCAAATTCTCTCACCGGAACAAAAGCTGTTATCTTCTCCGAAGGAGCCAGGCTCAACAGGTTGATGATGGCCTTTCCTTTAGAGAGCCTCCCCGCCTGTGGCATGTCATAGACCTTTAACCAGTGAACCCTGCCCGAATCGGTGAAGAAGAGGATATATTGATGGGTAGAGGCAATAAAGAGATGCTCAATAAAGTCCTCTTCCTTGGTAGCCGCCCCGGTAACCCCTTTACCTCCCCTCTGCTGCTGGCGGTAGGTGGAAACGGGAAGCCGTTTAATATAGTTAGCATGGCTTATGGTGATGACCATGTCCTCCTCAGCAATGAGGTCCTCTACCGAGAAATCTATGCAGGTATCTAAAATCTCTGTTCTTCGCTCATCTGCGAACTTTTCCTTTACTTTGAGGAGTTCATCCTTAATGATACTGAGTATTTGCCGCTCGCTGGCTAAAATTGACTGAAGCTTAACAATTTTCTTAATTAGCTCTAAATACTCCTCATTAATCTTTCGCCTCTCCAATCCGGTCAAACGCTGAAGTCTCATATCTAAGATGGCCTGGGCTTGTTCCTTGGTCAGCTTAAACCGTTTCATCAAATTCTCTCTAGCCTGGTCAACCTCACGGGATTCCCGTATGGTCTTGATCACTGCATCTAATTTGGAAAGAGCTACCTTCAGCCCTTCCAATATGTGAGCTCTTAGCTCTGCTTTCTTGAGGTCATATTGTGTGCGCCGTCTGACCACCTCCCTGCGGTGCTCTAAATAAAGTTGGAGGCACTGTTTCAGGTTCAGCACCCGGGGACGACCATCTACCAGTGCAAGCATAATCACCCCGATCGTTGCCTGCAACTGAGTGTGTTTATAAAGTTGATTGAGGATGATTCTTGGCTCCTCTCCCCGGCGAAGTTCCACCACTATCCTCATTCCGTCCTTATCGGATTCATCCCTTATATCAGATATTCCTTCTATCTTCTTCCCCCGAACCAGAGAAGCCATAGTTTCCAGGAGATTGGTTTTATTTATCTGATAGGGTATCTCGGTGATAAGGATTCTCTCCCTGTCTCCCTTAAGTTTCTCAATGGATGTTCTGGCCCGAAGCTTAATGAGGCCTTTCCCGGTAGCATAAGCTTCCTTTATCCCGTCCCGTCCGAAGATGAGAGCGGCGGTAGGGAAGTCCGGGCCAGGGACGATCTCAATTAGTTTCTCAATGGTCACCTCAGGCTCTTCAATCAACTTCACTAAACCGTCAACTATTTCCCCTAAATTATGAGGGGGAATATTGGTGGCCATTCCCACTGCAATTCCAGAACTGCCATTAATTAAGAGATTGGGGATGCGAGAAGGGAGAATGGTGGGCTCCTTCAGGGTATCGTCAAAGTTGGGCATAAAATCTATCGTCTCCCGGTCAATGTCAGCTAATAGCTCTTCACTTAAAGGAGAGAGCCTCGCCTCAGTATAACGCATGGCTGCCGGAGCATCTCCATCAACAGAACCAAAGTTTCCCTGTCCATCTATCAATGGGTAGCGGAGGCAGAAGTCCTGGGCCATTCTCGCTAAGGCGTCATAGACGGCTACATCTCCATGGGGATGATATTTCCCTAAGACCTCGCCGACCACCCGGGCTGACTTCTTATAGGCCTTGTTGCTGCCCAAGGCCAGATCCTGCATGGCATAGAGGATCCTTCGGTGCACTGGCTTCAGTCCATCCCGAACATCAGGAAGAGCTCTCCCCACGATTACGCTCATGGCATAATCCAGGTAGGAGCTCTTCATCTCATCTTCAATGTAAATCGGCGTCACTTTCTCATTACGGGCGTACATTTTTCTCCCCTACCAATTCAGGCAATAGACCTGTAGACATTAGGCTCCTCTTGTGGTCCTCTTCAATAAATCCCACAGGCTAATCTACCATGTATTTTTAAGTCAGTCAAGCAGTTTTTTGACGAGACGTGACGACATTGACAGCGGTCTTTTTCAGATAGCCGTTGTAAGGATGGAATTCTTGAAAGTTTTGAATAAATTTTGAGGCTGAAAGTGTAAAAAATTGAAGAATTAGGCGAAAAAATGGGGGCTGGAAATTGTGGCTATGAAAGTAAGGTATTAGTACACTTTCAAGGCATCGCTTGTTTACAGATACCTATACACAATTAAGAGGAGAGATGTAGAGTGGTACTGGGAAGAGAGCCTCTATGATGGGAGATGTCTTCAGTGGCTTTATGGAATCGTTCGCCTCAAGTGGTCCAAAGAGAAGGCGGCACATGGCCCGTCTTTCCAGCCTAATTCTATAATGTGGTTTCCTTCTGCCGAAGGTCAAATTTACTTCTTCTCCCCCGTCCTTGATTCCCAGGGTCAATTTTCCTTTTACTCCCATTCTGCTTGCCCTTCGCCTCAAGAAGGGGGTTAACTTCTTCAGAGTAGACTGAAGGTTAATTAGACGGATCATTCCTATAGGTCTAATGCTGTAGGTGTCACTAATCTTTAACAAAAGGGGGATATAATGGCTACTTACAGCACAGGAGAAACTTAATGACTCTATTCGTCTTCTCCGGAAGAGATGGTGGACCAGACTCTCAAGTAGTTCGGCTTCCCGGGAATGGGGGCGGAAGATGCGGTTAATAAGAGCCATTAGCTCATTGTATTCAGAGACCGTTGCTCTTCTTGGTCCTTCCATATCTTCCCTAAAATTCAGTATTATTCACGCTCATTGGATGCGGTAACCAAGATAAGGCTACATACTTTAAGCGTAATTACAATAGAGTCCGCACCGAATGTGTGCTAAGTTCAGGAGTGATTTTTCTTCATCTCCTTCAGCGTGGCCTGGTGGCTCGCTTGAGTTTGCCTCTGGCAGATTGAGAAAAGGTGCGAACAGCCATGGCCAGGTTAGCAAAGGCCATAAATGGATTAATTAGCCGGAATTGCCTGACTAAGGCAGGTGCGGATATCTCGCCACTGACCCTTACCCTCATGAGCATAACAAAGGCAAAGATGCGTAAAATGACAGCGAAGACGAAGAGTATGGAATAATTGGTTATTGGCAAACCCGAGATACTGATGGAAAATTTCCTGAAGATATCCATTATCAGTGCTCCTATCAGTGGGCCAATCACTCCAAAGATCCCACACAAAAGAAAAAAACTGCTGACAAATTTTGACTTGCCTTTCTCTGGCAGCAGTGCCATGAGCAGGTTGAATAATGACAGACCTATTCCTGCCCAGAATATACCGGCTATAAGGTGAAGTATTGGCATGACCAACCAGTAATTACGAGGCGTGGTTATAGCAAAACCCAGAGGAATGAATGAGACAGCCAGCACACAGATTACCAGAACCGGCCTGTGCCCGAATCGGTCCGAAATATTACCCCATATCATGATAGTGGTGATGTTGGTCAGAGTGAAGAGGGCAATATATATGCCGATAGTATATTGGTTCAGGGATATCTCTTTGAGAAGAAACACGGGCGTATAAGGTGCCATAGTGACAGTGCCGAGGGTCCAGAAGATAGTAAAGTAGAGAAAATTTCTGAAGTTGCGGTCGCGCAGAGGGGCCTTGAAGATATCAGCAAAATTCAGGGTAGGCTCTTTTTCTAATTTGACTTTGGGGACTTGCTTGAGGAACCAGGTGCCAACCAGGCCAATCAGCGTAGCCAGGCCAAAAACAAAGGCGTAATCTTGGAAACCACCATGCAGGTCCAGATACTTGCCTACGGCCACCGGTAATAAAAAGGTAGCCAGGCCAACAACGATATTCCGGCGGGCAAAGAAACTCCCTCGCCTCCGGGGGTGGATGAAGTCAGCCATCCATGAGGTCCAGGCAGCGCCGGCCAGGGCCCCGAATAGACTTGAAATAAGGATGATGCCTAACAACAGCCAGATCCTGGCTTGAGTCCTGAGCTGGGGTAAAAGCAAAGGTATGGCAGCGACCACAAACCAGAGTAGTTTTTGAATAGTTGAGGTACTGATGCAGAATTTCTTTCTATGGCCGTATTTCTCAATATAATAAGAGCATAGAAACTGGCCAATGTAAGCCAGTTGAGGTAGTGCAGCCAATATCCCGATTTCCAGAGATGTGGCACCCATATTCAAGAAGAATTTTGTGAGGAAGACACTCCCTACCATAGCACCGGTGATGAGCATAAAGATAGTGGTTGATACTCCCTCAATTATGACTGCCCGAAGTCCTTTAAGTAAATCCCTGTCAGAAATTTCCTTCGTTTTTTCAGTTCTCATCTTTCACCATCAATAAAAAAGTCCCGTAAAGAAACGCCTGGAAATTAAGTCTCTTAGAGGGAGCTTTATAAGCAGTCACATATATCAGCTATCAGATGGTAAGTACTTTTTGCACCAGAGTAATTCCCATCTGCTTTTTCGATCACAACAAGAAATCGATGCATAATTATTTTTTCCGCCTTTCATGTTCCACCTCAGGGTTTGGAACTATTTTAGGCCTTAAATATCTTCTTTTCCAGCTGCTTTGCCTCTTTGACAAAAAAATCCTGCCATTCTTGGTGGTCTATCTTCTTAAGCATGTGGGGGAAATCTTTCCTGTCTTTGGCTTGCAATAATTGTGTCCCAAGCTGCACTGAATCAATATGCCAGTCAAATTTCGCCTTTGCCTTCATCGATAAATCTCTAGAGATGTAATCTTGCTTTGAGGCAAGCTCTAAAAATTGCTGTTGATATATAGTTAAGATTTTTTCTTTCTTGGCCATAAAAGGAACTCCAAATATTTTTTTGTTTTTGGATCTAGATAGAGTTTATGCCAGCATTTTTTAACCTCTCGGCGGGAAAGTTTTTCTCCGTCCAGGCCATAGTTTATCAATTGCTGTATCCGCCAAATCTTGTACCCTTCGGGATCCAATTTCTTAAAGGTTTTTTCATCTACCGACCAATTATGCATACAAGATACCTCTTTCTTTGCATATTACTTACTGCTATATGTCCAGGTTCCGGACCTCCGGGGCGTGGCGCTGGATAAATTGTCTCCTTGGTTCTACCTGGTCTCCCATAAGGGTGGTAAATATCTCCTCAGCCTCTACTGCATCTTCTAAGGTTACCCGAAGGACTCCCCGGCGCTCCGGATCCATGGTTGTCTCCCAGAGCTGTAGAGGGTTCATCTCACCCAAACCCTTATAGCGCTGGATAGTTATTCCCTTTCTTCCCAACTCCCGGACCTTGTTTAGGATGTCCCGGACGTTATAGAGATAATGCAGGCGACCATCTTCCTCGATCTTGTAGAGAGGCTCTTTTGTCTTGCCGGGATGAATGACTTTGACCATCTCCACCCCCCTTCTCTCTATTCGCTTCAATATCTCCCCTATCTCCCTGGATTCAGCAAACTCAACTATCTCTGGCCCTTTTTTCTCCCCCTCTTCCTCCTCCGCCTGGAGGCTGACCAGTTCCTTCTCACTGTAAAGGTAGCTCTCCTCCCCTTCGGAGCTCTTAACCCAATAGAGGGGAAGCTTTTTCGTCTTCCCCTCCCAAAGTTTAAGATATTCTTGAAAATTAGCGCCCTTCCTTTCCACTACCCTCGCTAACTTCTCCAGTTCGGCCAGGTCTTTAATGATGTCCTCTAACTGTGTCTTGGTGAAGAGGAAGTTATCCTCCAATCTGGACAGTTTTGCTCCCTTCAAGCCTAATTTAAGGATAAAAGCGTCGAACTCCTCATCGTTTTCAATGTATTGTTCCTGCTTCCCCTTCTTTACTCTATATAGTGGAGGTTGGGCAATATAGATGTAGCCATTTTCTATCAGTTGACGCATCTGCCGATAGAAGAAGGTCAAAAGAAGCGTCCGAATGTGAGCTCCATCCACATCAGCATCGGTCATAATTATCACTTTCTTGTACCGGGCCTTGCTAATATTGAAGTCCTCCTCTCCAATTCCGGTGCCCAGGGCAGTGATGAGTGTTCGGATCTCGGCATTATTCAATATCTTATCCAGTCGAGCTTTCTCTACATTGAGGATTTTTCCTTTTAAGGGCAAAATAGCCTGGAAACGGCGGTCTCGCCCCTGTTTTGCCGAGCCCCCGGCTGAATCTCCCTCCACGATATAAATCTCGCAAAGTTCCGGGTCCCGCTCCGAGCAGTCAGCTAACTTCCCGGGAAGAGAGGCTCCGTCTAAAGCTCCCTTGCGGCGGGTAAGTTCCCGGGCCTTTTTAGCGGCCTCCCGGGCCCGGGCGGCTACTACACACTTCTCAACAATCTTGCGGGCCAGGCTGGGATTCTCCTCAAAGAATTCACCCAAACCTTCGCTCACTATAGATTCCACAATTCCCCGGACTTCGCTGTTTCCCAATTTGGTCTTGGTCTGACCTTCAAACTGAGGGTCAGGCAGTTTTATGTTGATTACCGCTGCTAACCCTTCCCTGATGTCATCTCCGCTAAGGGTTTTTTTTATGTCTTTAAAGAGGTTGGTGTTCTTAGCATAGTCGTTGATGATTCTGGTCAGGGCCGACTTAAATCCGACCAGATGGGTTCCTCCCTCCTGAGTATTTATGTTGTTGGCGAAGGCAAAGAGGTTTTCGGTGTAGCCATCGTTAAACTGAATGGCAATCTCCGTTTCGATACCGTCCTTCTTCTTTTCAAAGTATATCGGTTTCTTATGAAGCGCAACCTTGTTTCTGTTCAGGTGCTCAACGAAAGAGGATATCCCTCCCTTATACTGGAACTGGTGTTCCTTCTCACTTCCCTCATCTTTAATGGTGATACTGGCCCCCTTATTCAAGAAGGCCAGTTCTCGCAGCCGGTTAGAAAGAGTGTCAAAACTGAACTCAAAGTCTTTGAATATTTTTTTATCTGGCTTAAAAGTGATCCTCGTTCCAGTCTTCTTTGTCTTGCCAATGGTTTCTAAGCGAGTGGTTGGCTTTCCCCGGCTGTACTCCTGGTAGAAGACCTTCCCATCTCTCCATACCTCAACCTCTAACCGTTCAGAGAGCGCATTGACCACTGAGATTCCCACTCCATGCAGCCCCCCGGCCACCTTGTAGGTTCGATGGTCGAACTTGCCTCCCGCATGGAGCATGGTCATAACTACCTCCAGGGCAGGTTTGCGCTCACTCTTATGAAGGTCAACAGGGATGCCCCTTCCATCATCAATGACCGTAAGGCTCCCATCAACATGAAGGATAGTATCAATCCGCTGGCACTTCCCAGCCATAATCTCATCCACACTATTGTCTACCACTTCGTAGACTAAGCGGTGAAGTCCCCGCGAGGAAGTATCCCCAATATACATACTGGGGCGCTTGCGAACCGCCTCCAGGCCTTCTAAGACCTTTATGGTTGTGGCATCATAGCGCTCCATTAAAAATTCCTCCTTCCTGGCTGTCGGCAGACAGGTTAGCCCTTACATTATGCCACATCATTCTACTCGCTGTCAACATTTTTAATCCTCGTTTCCTTTTGATGGGTGTGTTGTGTTTGTAGAATGTTGTGATTTTTTGGTTGACTTTATCCGCTGGGAGGGGTAGGATATGAGTGCGCCGAGCCAAGCGGAAGAATATTCCTAAGAATATTCAGTAAATAAAATCAAAGGAGGTAACGGGAGGCAATGGAAAGAATAGAGGAGGACGAAAAGATAAAGAAAGATGAAAGGGTTGAGGAGAAAGAAACAGAAGTGCTCGAGGGCATTAGCCCTGAGGCAAAGATACCCGGAGATATGAGCAAGCTCTATGATCAGACCTTCCAGCACATAGCTGAAGGAGAGATAATCAAAGGAAGGGTGGTCGGGATAAGCGGCACGGAAGCATTGGTTGATGTCGGGTTTAAATCAGAGGGGTGCATTCCCTTAAGAGAGTTCCAAGGGCCAGTTGAGGTTGGGGATGAAGTGAATGTGCTACTGGATAAGGTTGAGGATAAGGAAGGGAGAATTGTTCTCTCCAAGTGGAAGGCTGACCGACTTAAGAATTGGCAGAAGATCTCTACTGCCTTTCAGGAAGAGAGAATGGTGGAGGGAACGATAAATAAGCAAATTAGGGGTGGATTCGAGGTGGACATTGGGGTAGATGCTTTCCTTCCTGCTTCCCAGGTATTTACTAGAAACTTAAGTCGGCTGCTCGGACAGAAACTCCCCTTTAAGGTGATTAAGTTGAATAAGCGGAGCCGCAACGTTGTTGTCTCTCACCGGATAATTAAGGAGGAGGAGGGAAAGAAAAACAGGGAAAAAATTCTTTCTGAGTTGGAGAAAGGGCAGTTGCGCAAAGGAAGAGTAAAGAACATCACTGACTTTGGTGCCTTCATTGACCTGGGAGGAATAGATGGACTGCTTCACATAACCGATATGTCCTGGGGACGGGTTTCCCATCCATCCGAGGCCTTAGCCATGGGAGATGAGATTGAAGTGGTCATCCTGGGCTTCGATAAAGAGAAGGGGAAGATTTCGCTTGGCCTCAAGCAGAAGACTCCCAATCCCTGGCTGATGGTGGAAGAAAATTATCCAGTTGGCTCTAAGGTAAAAGGCAAAGTGGTGAATATCACTACATACGGGGCCTTTGTCCAGTTAGAGAAGGGAGTGGAGGGCTTAGCCCACATTTCGGAGATGTCCTGGACGCGGCGGCTCAATCACCCTTCTGATATAGTGGCTATGGGAGACATTGTAGAAGTGGTAGTCTTAAGTATAGACAAGGAGAACCAGAAGATCTCTTTGGGAATGAAGCAGGTTGAGCCCAATCCCTGGGAACGGGTGAAGGAGCGCTACCCGGTGGGAACCAGGCTACAGGGTCGCATTCGTAACCTAACCGATTATGGAGCATTCATCGAATTGGAGGAAGGAATAGATGGTCTCATCCATGTCTCCGATATGTCCTGGAGCGGGAGAGTTGGCCATCCCTCAGAAATTGTCAAGAAGGGTGAGAAAGTAGAAGCTGTGGTCTTAGAGGTGGACCCGGAGAATAAGAAGATCTCGCTGGGGATGAAACAGCTCACTACTGACCCCTGGCTGGCAGTAAGGGAGAGATATAAGCCAGGTCAATCTGTTAAGGGCAAAGTCACCAAGCTGACTAACTTCGGGGTCTTCATTGAACTGGAGAAAGGAATAGAGGGCTTAGTCCACATCTCTGAGTTATCTAAAGAGCCTATCTCCAAGCCGGAAGAGGTAATCTCTCTGGGGCAGGATGTGACGGCCAAGGTACTCAGAGCAAGTCCGGAGGAGAGAAGGATTGGCTTAAGCCTTAAGGAAGTATAAACAATGGTAGAAGTAGGTATAATCCAGGTTGGAGTGTTTTTTGGTTAAGTACCAACTTTGATTCGGGCAGTTATCCCCTTCAAAGTAGCTATAGCTGAGAGGATAGCCAGGAAGCTGGTCTTTGGATTGGAAGGAGAGGGGAAGTTTTCTGTCATACAAATTAATCTTCCGAATTTTCCCTCAATCTCAATCTGGTGAATGTTTCGATCTATGTTTGGGTCAGCTACAATTCTAACTTTCGTCTTCTGGGGACCAATTCCAGCCAGGCTAAGTGTTGCAGACACATTGACGTTCTGAGGAAAACCCTCTATTGCTTCTTCGGCCGTTCCTTCAAAGATTGATTTCTCTTCCTTTATTGAATTTAGGTCAATTTTATTCTTTATTATATATGGAGCTCCTTTTAAGCCGGCCGGTGGCTTACGGGTAGTTAAGGTAACTGAGTCTATTCCGCCGCCTGCCGCTGACTTGACCCCATCCAGACCGGCCAAGGCTCCCGATGGAAGATGAATGTAGCAATTCTTCTCCCGGGCCAGGCTGAATAGAGCTTCTTTACCTAACAGCCCCCCGGTGCTCATCACCATAATGTCCTTACCCCGTTTCAATGCCTTCTCCACTATTTCAGCGGCGATCTCCTTGGAAGCAGATTCCACTACTAAGTCAACCAGATCAATTAGCTCATCCGTAGTCAGAACCTGAGGCTTTATGGGTAGATGTTGAGCCAATTCCCTTGCTCTCTCCATTTTTATGTCACTGAGGGCTACTAAGTTCAGTTCTGGCATCTCCGTAGCAATTGCTCTACTGAGTTGACTCCCAATCGTCCCGCAACCGATAATTCCTACCTTTACCCTCACGTTTTATATCTCCAACATAAGGTTATCAATCAGCCTGGTCTTACCTATCCGGACGGCAAGAGCAATGAAGACTTTACCTTCCACTCGCTCTCTTTCTTTTAGGGCTTCTCCATCAACGATAGCTAAATAATCTATCTTAGCTAAATTTTCTCCTTTAATCATCTCCTCCATTCTACGGATGATATTTCTGCTTTGCCTCTCCCCTAATTTAATCATCCTTTCAGCCTCCTGCAGAGATTTATACAGAATAGGGGCAGCTCGACGCTCGGCTTCGTTCAGATGCTGGTTTCGGGAACTTAAAGCTAAACCATCTTTCTCCCTGACGATGGGGAGCACCTCGATCTCTACATCCATATCAAGGTCATGCACCATCCTCTTAATAATTATGGCCTGCTGGGCATCCTTCTGACCAAAATAGGCGATGTGCGGTCTAATGATATTGAATAATTTTGCCACTACGGTGGCCACACCCCGGAAATGTCCGGGTCGGGAACGACCGCAGAGAGGCTCACTTAATTTCTCCACCTCAACGAAGGTATGGAAGGGCGCCGGATACATCTCGCCCGGGGAAGGAGCAAAAATAATATCCACTCCCTCTTTCTCGGCCAACCTTTTGTCTCGCAGGAAATCCCGGGGGTAACTCTTATAATCCTCTGCGGGTCCAAATTGGGTGGGATTGACGAAGATGCTAATGAAAACTTGCTGGCAATCTTTACGGGCCTGGCGGATTAAGCTAAGGTGGCCTTCGTGAAGATAACCCATGGTGGGAACCAGGCCAATGGTCTTACCCTCTTCCCTTATTCTTTGGGCAAGAACTTGTGCCTCAGAAATCTTCTTGATGACTCTCACGCTTTATTTGTAATCCCCACTAACTCCAGTTTCTTCAATCCCGGCTCTCTCATAATTGTAAAGCTTCCTCTCACTATAAAGCGGCGGTCAGGCTGAGCACCTTCTCTTCCGCGAAAATGGGTGAAGATGCTCGAAGAGCCAGGGCAATGGCATCACTGGGGCGGGCATCCACCATCACCTCACGGCCGCTGTTCGTCCTCAAGACCAGTTTGGCAAAGAATGTCCCTTTATCTAAATTGTCTATAACCACTTTCTCTAAGGTTGCCCCCAACTGCTCAATGGTCCCTTTGAGAAGATCGTGGGTGAGAGGACGAGCCGTCTTCACTCCCCTCACCTTCATCCTGATAGCCTCGGCCTCAAAGATGCCGATGATTATGGGAAGGACCCTACCGTTGCCATTCTTCTCTTTCAAGATGATAAGTTGTTCGCCCCGACGGTCGTCTGTCCTTATTCGGAAAATCTCCATCTTGTTCATTTGCCACTTCCTTTCAGATGTATTTTATTTTAGCTTTTTCTCCTCCAACTGTTTCCGTAAATCTCGGATGCTCCTCCCCAATGCTGGATGAATTATCTCAGGAGCTATCTCGCACAGAGAAGACAGGACAAAAAGCCTCTCTGGAAGGAGTGGATGAGGAATTTCCAGGTCAGCCTCCTTCATCACTAAGTCTCCATAGAGGAGGATATCTAAGTCAATAATTCTTGGTCCCCATCTCTTACCCCTGCTTCGTCCCATCTGTCCCTCAATGGCCTTCAGGCCGGCCAGCAGCTCGCCGGGGGAGAGTTTTGTTTCCACCTCCAGGGCACAATTTAAAAAATGTGGTTGGTCCTTCAACCCTTCCGGTTCTGTCTCGTAAACGGAGGAAATCTTTTTCACCTCTATAGAATCCACTGCCCTCAATGAGTCTATTGCCTCCTTAATATTTCCTCTTCGGTCTCCCAGGTTAGAGCCTAAACCTATGTATATCCCAACCTGCATTATATTTCAGTATAGGAAAGTATAGAATTGTTTTTACGGTTTATTTTTTGTGGTTTTTACCCTTTTTGTGCTTTTTATTAGTTTTGTTCTTAATTTTTGATATTTGATTTTTGATATTTTATATCTGGCATCTTCGTTCTGATTCTTTCAACGGCTTCTTTAATCCTCTCTCTGGGAACGGTAAGGGCGACCCGAATAAATCCTTCCCCATATTCTCCAAACCCCACTCCGGGAGTGGTGACGATGCCCGCTTTCCGGAGGAGGGTAGAGACAAACTCCATGGAAGTGCAACCATTTGGAACTGGAATCCAGACATAGAAGGTGGCTTTTGGCGTTATCGGTTGCCAGCCAAGCTCCTTTAAGCTTTCCACCAGGGTATCCCTTCTCTCCCGGTAAACTCTTACTGCCTTGAGAGTCTCATCCTCTGAGCCAGTCAAAGCTTCAATGCCGGCATACTGAATGGCCTGGAAGATACCTGAATCAAGGTTTGTCTTTACCCTGAGCAGATTAGCTAAAACCTCCCGGCTGCCAACAGCAAAACCTATCCTCCATCCCGTCATATTATAGGTCTTGGAAAGACTGTGAAACTCTATCCCCACCTCTTTTGCTCCTTCCACCTCTAAGAAGCTGGGCGCTCTATAGCCATCAAAGGTGACCTCGGAGTAAGCGCCGTCATGGCAGATAACGATATTGAATTTTTGAGCAAAGCGAACCACTTCCCGAAAAAACTCTTCGCTGGCAGTAGCCGTAGTTGGATTGTTAGGGTAATTAAGGAACATGAGCTTTGCCTTTCGGGCAATCTCCTCGCTAATGGCACTCAGGTCAGGGAGAAACCCATTTTGACTGAGAAGGGGCATAAAGTAAGGCTCCCCCCCAGAAAGGACAGTTCCCGCTCGATAAACTGGATAACCAGGGTCAGGGACTAAGACGATGTCCCCTTCATTTATGAAGGCAAGGGGAATGTGCCCGATCCCTTCCTTGGAACCGACGAGGGGAAGAATTTCACTCTCTGGGTCCAATTTAACCTGGAATCTTCTCTCATACCATTTAGCAATTGCTTCTCTTAATTCTCTCAGGCCATTATAAGAGGCATAGCGATGATTGGCCGGGTCCTTAGCGGCCTCGTAAAGCCGCTGGATAATATGGCCAGGAGTAGGCAAATCCGGGTCCCCTATTCCCAGGTCAATAATATCCACTCCTTCTTCCATCGCTTTTTGCTTCATCTCATCAATCTTTGCAAATAAATAGGGTGGCAGATTATTTAATCTACTTGCTTTCTCTAACTTCATACTATAAGAATTTCCTTTTTATATCCCTCTCTCTTATGGGGAGAGGGTAAGGGTGAGGGGTAATTTAACCATTTATTTGTTCTCCAAAACATCCTGCATGCTGTAAAGTCCCTCTTTCGCCGTGGTCACAAACCTTGCCGCCTGAATGGCTCCCCGGGCAAAAGTATCCCGGCTGTGGGCACGGTGGATGAGTTCCACTCTTTCCCCTTCTCCGGCAAAGATTACGGTATGGTCACCGACGATATCTCCTCCTCTCACTGCATGGATACCAATGGCTTCCTTCGGCCTTTCTCCGGTCATTCCCTTGCGGCCATAAACAGCCACTTTTTCCAGAGACTTTCCTCTCGCTTCAGAAAGGATTTCTGCCAGTTTCTTAGCTGTGCCGCTTGGGGCATCTTGCTTGCGGCGATGGTGGGCCTCCACAATCTCAATGTCGTATCCATCGCCTAAGGCCCTGGCCATATCCCGGGCTACTTTAAAGAGGAGGTTCACCCCTAAGCTCATATTGGGAGAAATGAGGCAGGGAATATTTTTAGCTAAATCCTTAACCCCTTTTAGCTCTTCCTCACTAAATCCTGTCGTCCCGATAACCATAGCTTTTTTATGCTCTGCCGCCAGTCTCAAATGAGTCAAAGTTGCCCCTGGAGCGGTAAAGTCGATAATCACCCGGCCATTATTTACAACCTTCTTCAAATCTTCCTGCAAGATGACCCCCTTCTTCCCCAGCCCTAATAGTTCCCCAATGTCCTTACCAAGAGAAGGATGCCCCTTCCTTTCCACAGCTCCAACCAGTTCCATATCCTTTTCAGCCATCACCAGGGAGGAAATTCTCTTTCCCATCCTCCCACAAGCACCAGTCACAATTACCCTGATCATTTTTCACCTCGTGAAATAAACCAAAGGCATTTCTCTTTCCAATCGCAATCCCCACATATATCATGAACATCAAAACTGTTTCTGAGCTTTGTATTTGCAAGGGAAACAAAATCTTTAACTCTGCCTCTTGTTCCATCTTTTAGATATAACTTCCTCAAAACCTGCATATCCATATCTTTAACCTTTTGAGCAGAATCAGACCTTTTTTGACATACTCCTTCTACCTTGTGGGGACAACAAGAACAGATAATGTCGCATTCGGTAATTATTTGTGACTCAGGGTTTGAATCTATCTGCTTGGTAACTTCCTCCATATTCTCTATGAAATCTTGACCATAACCGTATCCTTGAAAACCTTGTATGCACAAGAGGTGGTGAGCTCGAAGTTTCAAAATATTCGCCATTTCTTTGCCCTGGCAGCATCCACTTCACCATCATAAGCTTCTTTGGGAGTAATGGCTTTTGCTAACATTGCCGCGGCTACAATTTTAGTTATGTCCCCGATAACAAAAGGAATAGTTCCCATGCAGAGCAAATTCCAAAGAGTCAATCCAGCACCTTTGGCTATGTAAAACCACAGCCCTAACTGTATCAGTCCCGGCACATGTATCAGGACAAAATTGGCAAATAGCATAAGAGCAAACATGTGAAGAAAACTCCTGGCCCTAATATATTTGTCAGCGAAATGACCAAGAAAAAGAGCCGCTAAGATAAATCCTATTATATATCCTCCGCTGGGACCAATGAGAGCGCCATAACCACCACTCCAACCAGCAAACCAGGGAACACCAACCACACCCAGTACTACATATATCCCTTGGCTCATTCCTCCCCACCATTTGCCCAGAAGGACTCCCGCTAATAATGCGGCAAAAGTCTGACCGGTGATTGGTACCGGGGTCCAGGGAAGAGAGATTTTAATCTGGGCCGACAGTCCAGTTACACAGGCCATCCCCAATGCCAGAATGAGCTTGTTTACAAGAGCCAAGCTGTAGCGCCATTTGAAAAGTATGTATCTTGCCTTCAAGAACCCGTCAACTATTGCTATTTCTTGCACTGGTTTCTCCTTTTTAAAACACCATCAAAATTTCAAAAAATGGAAGCGCCCATTTCCCTTAGTAGTGAAGCTTATCCCAATACTTATCTTTCTCCAGTCTCTCCTCTATCTTCACTCCATAAGCATCTTCTATTGGCTTCAGAATTTCTGGATTTTTCTTCCAGACTGTCCGGGCTGCATTTCTAACTACCCGAACGCCGTGAGGACTCATTTTGCCCAGGGGTCTTCGGCATGGCCCGGCTGGCATTCCTAATCCATTCATAAGGGTCTTAACGGGAAGGGGATTCCTGAATTTATCCTCAACGGCAAACTTACTGCCATCGGGGAAAGTTCTTTCATCCTTTACCTTGACGGTTACAATATTGAAGAGAGGGGAAAGAGCATCTCGCAGGTCTCCTCCCTTTGAATCACCGGCTAATGTTCTACGGACCATCTCCCCAATTGCCTTAGGAGCAACATTTGACATTACTGAGACAACCCCGGAAGCCCTTATTCCCGGGCGGGCCATCATCTCAAAGGTCCGTTCATCGTCACCGGAGAGGATGTCAAAGTCGTTGCCTACAAGCTGCCTGGTTCTTATCATCCTTTTTAAGTCCCCGGTGGCTTCCTTCACCGCCCGCACATTGGAGAACTCCTTGGAGAGAATAGCCAGGTCCTCGGGAGAGAGTGCCGTGCCGCTCCGACCAGGAATTATATAGGGCACGACCTGTATGGATGGAAATTCCTTGGCAACTGCTCCGTGATATTCCTTTCTTAATTCCAGAGAGGATGGACCATTATAGTAGCAGTCAACTAAAAGCACTGCATCAGCCCCTGCCTCCACAGCATACTTAGTGCCGGCTATAGCTTCTTTAGTGGAGTTACTTCCCGTACCGGCCATGACATAGCACTTTTTGCTTGCAAACTGGATGGTCTTAGTTGTGAACAAATTATGCTCCTCCCAGCCCAGGGTAGGTGATTCTCCCGTGGTTCCCGTGGGGACTAAGCCACTAATCCCCCGGGATGTCTGGAACTTGATATTCTTCTCAAATCCTTCCCAATCAATCTTCCCGTCTTCCCTGAAGGGAGTAACCAATGCCGTCCAGGCTCCTTCAAACTTTTTCAATCTTTCCATTTTAGCTCCCCCTCATAAATGATTCTTGCTTCGCCCTCTAAGTAGACATCTGCCATTTTCTGCCCTTTTGAATTAAAATATACCTTTAATACTTCCCCTCCCCGGGTTTCCACCCTTAGAGGGATTTCTGCTACCTTTTTTAAGGAGAAAGCAACGACGGCCGAGGCTACTGCTCCCGTGCCGCAAGAGCGAGTCTCATCTTCCACGCCCCTTTCGTAAGTCCTCATCTTGATAGTCTGGCCATCCACCACCTGCACGAAATCAGCATTCGTCCCCTCGGGTTGAAAGTGGGGATGGTAGCGAATCTGGCTTCCTAAGCCTTTAACCTCAACTTCTTCCAAATTATCAACAAAAGAGACAGCGTGAGGAACGCCGGTATTTATTTTGTGCAGTTTGTAAAGTTTATTACTGGATCCCCTTATACCCTTTTTTAATGAAATCTCTAAATTCAACCCCATATCGGTCGGCTCACCCATCCCAAGTTTCACTCTTTCATCAATTATTTCCGCCCCCATCCGGCCAGCCCGGGTCTCAAAGCTCATCTTCTTCCCAGCTATTCCTCTCAGATAAGCAAAGCGGGCTATACACCTGGCTCCGTTCCCACACATCTCCGGTTCGCTTCCATCCGGATTGAAGATGCGCATTTTAAAATCAGCCTGGGAGGAACTCTCTAACAGAAGAAGACCATCTGCCCCAACAGAAAACTTTCGCCGACAGACCTCCTTAGCCAATGCACTTCTATCCTCAGGGAGAATGTTATCACAGTTATCTATTATGATAAAATCATTCCCTCCAGCACACATCTTAACAAATTTAATTTTTCTCATACTCAACTATACTAAGTTTCGGCATTAGCCGTGAGCGGATTTTTTCTGCTCATCAGGAGCAAGGTGTTTTCGAGCGAACATTGGTAGCGCAGCGTCCGCGTAGCTGAGGAAGAAAAGGGTTAAAGCAGAAATTTTGTCTGACCCCCTCTGCTTTCTTGCGAAAGCAAGAAGAGGGGGGAGTTTAATTTCTGTCCCTTTTCGACCAAAGCGGAGCAGCGAGCAACCGCCAGAGAGCAAGAAAATGCCTTGCTCCTATACTTCTCCTCTGATCAAATCCTCATATTTTTCTCTTTCTCTAATAACCTGGAACTTATCTCCTTTCACCAATACCTCAGGCGGGCGGGGACGGCAGTTGTAGTTAGAGGACATAGAGAAACCATAAGCACCGGCTCCGAAGATAGCTAAAAGCTGACCACCTTCTACTTCGGGAATCTCTCTATCCCTGGCAAAAAAGTCTCCTGATTCACATATGGGACCGACTATATCCGCAACTATTAGCTTTTTATCTGACTCGGGCATAGTCCCTTTCCTGCCCGATGTTGGTCTGATTTCATGGTAAGTCCCATAAAGACTGGGCCGAATCAAATCGTTCATACCGGCATCAACGATAACAAAGGTTTTAACCGCAGTCTTCTTGACATAGAGCACCCTGGTCACCAGGATTCCAGCATTCCCAACGATAAATCTTCCAGGCTCGAGGATGACTTTTGCCTGCACCTGTTTAATGAGTGGAAGGAGAGCCCGGGCAAACTCCTCTGCCGTTGAGGGAATCTCCGTCTCATACACAATCCCCATTCCCCCTCCTACATTTAGATACTCTAATTTAATACCCCCTCGCTCTAAATCCTTAATGAAAACAACTATTTTTTGAAGGGCCTCTACATAAGGTCGAACGCTGGTAATCTGAGAGCCAATGTGAGCATGAACTCCGACCATTTTCAGGTGCGTAAACTCAGCTCTTCGTTCAAACAGCTCTCGGGCTACTTCCATACTTAAGCCAAATTTATTTTCCTTCCTTCCAGTAGCAACATAAGCATGGGTCTGGGGATCCACGTCTGGATTAACCCGTAAGGAGACCTGAGCCTTCTTGCCCAGACGCCCAGCCACCTCATTTATCAAATCCAGTTCCGGGACTGACTCTACATTAAGCATGAGGATCTGTGCTTTGAGGGCATACTCTATCTCCTCCTCTGTCTTACCCACCCCGGCAAAGACTATTCTCTGCGCTGGCATGCCGGCCTTCAATGCTTTGAAGAGCTCACCGCTGGAGACTACATCCGCCCCCGCTCCCTCCTGAGCCAGTAGCTTACACATAGCTAAATTTGAGTTAGCCTTGAGTGAATAGCAGACAAGATGGGGGAGGGAAGAAAAGGCTTTATCTAATTTGCGATAATGGTCCACTAACGTCTTAGAGCTATAAAGGTAGAAGGGAGTACCCACTTTAGGAGCAATCTCCTCTACCCGCATCTCTTCACAGAAAAGTTCGCCTTCTACGTACTTAAAATCGTGCATTTATTTTCCTTTTTTTCTCATCGCTTTTATCCTGAAGGGGAGGCCCCAGAGATCAATGAATCCTTTAGCAGACTGATGGTCGAAGGCATCCTCCTTCCCATAGGTAGCCAAACGCTCATCGTAGAGAGAGTAGTCGGACTTTCGGCCAACCACCTCGCATTTTCCTCTTAGAAGTTTCACTCTGACGGTGCCGGTTACATTCTTTTGACTCTCCCTTATAAAGGCATCTAAGGCTTCTCTTAACGGAGAGAACCAGAGACCATCATAGACCAGTTCTCCATATCTCTGGCTGATTCCCTTTTTGAAATGTAACATCTCCCGATCTAGAGTGAGTGCTTCTAATGCCCGGTGGGCTAAATGGAGAATTGTCCCCGCCGGGCATTCATAAATTTCCCGGGATTTGATGCCAAGACGCCGATTCTCAACCATATCCACTCTTCCAACGCCATTCTTACCCCCAACCTCATTTAGCCTGGTAACCAGTTCAACAGGAGAATGGTCTTTGCCATCCAGTCTGGTTGGTATTCCTTCCTCAAAATAGATTTCTAAATAAGTGGGCTCCTTGGGAGCTTTGGCCGGCTCTCGAGTTAGTTGATATATCTCTCGCGATGGTTCCTCCCAGGGATCCTCTAAGGCACCGCATTCTATACTCACCCCCCATAGGTTCTTATCGATACTATAGGGGCTTTCCTTGGAGGCTGATACAGAAATATTATATCTTCGGGCATACTCTATCTCCTCCTCCCGGGAGCCGAGCGACCATTCCCGCAGAGGGGCAATGAGTTTTAAGTTCGGGTTAAGGGAGGAAGCCCCCACTTCAAACCTTATCTGGTCATTACCTTTCCCGGTGCAGCCATGGGCTACTGCCTGGGCTCCTTCCATCTCAGCTACTTCTACTAAAGCCTTGACAATTAAGGGACGTCCAAGAGCTGTTCCTAAGAGATATTCATCCTCATAGTGAGCCCCAGCTAGAAGGGCGGGAAAGACATAATCGTTGAGGAATTTCTCCCGCAAGTCCTCAATGTATACCTTAGAGGCACCACTGCCGAGAGCTTTATTGCGGAGCTCTTCAAAATTAAGTCCTTGTCCAATCTCGGCAGAGAAAGTAATCACCTCCAGGTGCCGTTCCTCCTGAAGCCACTTGAGACAGACAGAGGTATCCAATCCTCCTGAATAAGCTAAAACAACCTTCGGCGCAGCCATCATTCTCCTCCTAACGAAAAAGAGAACCGTCCCCTTTTTCTATAATTTATGCAGCAAGAAAACTAAAATTGCTTTCTGGACATGCATTCTGTTTTCTGCCTGGTCAAAGACAATTGAGTGGGACCCATCCATGACCTCATCGGTTATCTCTTTCCCTCGATGGGCAGGAAGGCAGTGCATAACCAGGCAGTCAGGCTTTGCTTTCTCAAGCAAATTCTGATTAACCTGATAAGGTGGAAAGACTCTCTCCTTCTTCTCTTTCTCCTCTTCCTGCCCCATACTCACCCAGGTATCGGTATAGATGACATGGGCTCCTTTTACCGCCTCTGCCGGATCGTGGATAACTTCCACCCGGCTGCCGTTTGACTTAGCTTCCTCCTTAGCCTGAGATAAGACACCTCCATCGGGCTCGTAACCCTCAGGAGTAGCTACAGACAGGTTTATTCCTAACTTGGAAGCTCCATGGAGCCAGGAATTGGCTACATTATCCCCATCCCCCACGAAAGCAACCTTCAAATCTTTGAGATTGCCCCGGCGCTCTAATATGGTATAAATATCGGAGAGGACCTGACATGGGTGTAGTTTATCTGAGAGCCCATTTATGACCGGAACTCCCGAATGCTTAGCTAATTCAACTACTGTCTCATGAGAAAATACCCGGGCCATGATTATGTCAACATAGCGAGAAAGAACCTTTGCTACATCCTTCACTGCTTCCCTTTTCCCCAACTGAACCTCATCGGGGCTGAGATATAGAGCCTGGCCGCCGAGCTGGCGCATGCCCACTTCAAAGGAAACCCTTGTCCTCAGGGAAGGTTTCTGGAAGAGAAGAGCCAAAGATTTACCTGCCAGGATAGGGGAAACCACTCCTTTCTTCCAATCCGTTTTCAACTCCTGGGTCTTCTTAAAGATCTCCCCTATCTCTTCTTTGCTTAAATCAGCAATAGAGAGCAAATGCTTCATCTTTTCTCCCCGAGAACTGAATCTAAAATATTCAGTCCTTCGTCAATCTCCTCTTCAGTGACGGTTAACGGCGGGAGGAATCTTATGAAGGTGTCGGACGTACAGTTAATCAAGAGACCTCGCTCTATACATTTATTAGCTACCTCTTTTCCTTCAAAATCAAGCTCTATCCCAACCATCAATCCTCGTCCCCGCACATCTTTTATGAAAGAATACTTTTCCTTAAGGGCCATCAACTTTTTTTGTAGATAGCTGCCCATCGTCTCCGCCTTCTCCAATAAATTATCCTCAAATATGGTCTCCATCACAGCAACTCCGGCGGCACAGGCAACTGGATTTCCTCCAAAAGTGGAGGCATGGTTTCCAGGCTCAAAAGAGGCGGCTACTTCTTCCCTGGCAATCATTGTTCCTAGGGGGAAGCCTCCCCCTAAGGGTTTGGCCAGGGTCATTATATCTGGTTCAACTCCAGAATGCTGACAGGCGAATAGTTTCCCTGTCCTCCCTAAACCACACTGCACCTCATCGAAGATAAGCAGAAGTCCCTTCTCATCACACAGCTTCCTTAAGGAGACTAAATATTCGTCTGAGGCAATTCTATCCCCGCCTTCTCCCTGGATGGGCTCTAACATGAAAGCGGCCGTCTTCTCATCCACTGCCTGCTTAGCCGCAATCACATCGTTAAAGGGAATATATTTAAAACCAGAGGGTAGAGGCTCAAACCCTTTCTGATACTTAGTCTGCCCGGTAGCCGCAAGCGTTTCCAGTGTCCTCCCGTGAAAAGAGTTCTCCATAGTGATAATTTCATATTTTTCGTTCTTCGTTCTTCGTTCTTCGTTTTTTTTCATATACTTCCTAACCAACTTAATAGCGGCCTCATTCGCCTCTGCTCCACTGTTACAGAAGAAGCATTTCCCAGCGAAGGAATTCTCTGAAAGAAGTTTTGCCAATCTTACCTGAGGCCCAACATAATAGAGATTGGAGGCATGAATCAATTTCCCCGCCTGTTCCTTAATAGCCGCTATTACCTTAGGATGCCCATGGCCAAGGAGGTTCACCCCAATGCCTGAGAATAGGTCCAGATACTCTTTCCCGTCAGCATCCCAGACTCTCGTCCCCTTACCTCTACTAATAGCAACAGGACGCTGGCCATAGGTATTGATAATATACTTCTTATCAAATTCAGCAATTTCCTCTGTATTCATTTGAGAGTATAGGTTGATGTCCTTTCTGTATTATTTTTGATTTCTCATTATTTGCGTCCCAATTCCTTTATCAGTGAAGATCTCTAAAAGGATGGAATGGCTGACTCGACCATCAATGATGTGAACTTTGCCTACCCCTCCTTTCAAAGCCTTTATGCAAGCCTTTACCTTAGGAATCATACCAGACATCACCACGCCTTCGTTTATCAACCCCTCAGCTTCCTCAATCTTCAAGGTGGAGAGCAGAGAGTCCTTATCTTCCCAGTTCCTCATAATGCCCGGGACATCGGTGAGGATAACGAACTTCTCCGCCTTAAGCTCCACGGCAACGGTGGCGGCAGCCTCGTCAGCATTGACATTGAGATGCTCTTCTCCCTCTCCCACTCCCAATGGATTGATAAGCGGAATAGCACCTTTTTCACTGTCTATCATACTGAACAGTTTAGGGTTAATTCCCTGCACCTCTCCCACGAACCCAATATCTATTTCCCCATCTTTCTGATTGAAGGGAGGGTATCTTCTGGCTTTAATAATATCTTTTAGCCCAAGCCCCTTTCCTCCCGCCTCATTAACAAGAGAGACAATGTCCTGATTTACCGCCCCCAAAATTTCCCTGACTACCTCTATATCCTCTTCATCAGTGACTCGCAGTCCATGGACGAACTGGGCTCCCTTGCCTTTCTTCTTCAAAGCCTCGGTAATCCGTGGCCCCCCCCCGTGAACGATGACTGGATTCATACCCACGAACTTCATGAGAACAATATCAACAGTGAAATTCTTCTCCACTGGCTGGTCAGCGATAGTGCTCCCGCCATATTTGATTACCATGGTCTTACCGTGGAATCTCTTAATATAGGGAAGAGCTTCAACTAAAATAGCCGCCTTTTCCATCGGTTTCTCCATCACCTCACCTATTTATAGACTTCAATGGCTAAATCCGGACACATCTGAGCACAGAGAGCGCAACCGGTGCACTCTTCATCATTGGCTACTCTTGCCGGCTGGTAGCCGAAACTGTTAGTGGACTCAGCTATGGTAAGGATATGCTTGGGACAAATCTCTACACAGAGCCCGCAGCCTTTACAGCGCTCCTCATCAATAATTACCTTGCCCATTGACTTTCTACCAGAGTTTCTAAATCCTCCAGCTTTTTACTTCTTCTGTCTTTACTCAGATGAATGAAGAATTCTCTGTTCCCTGCCGGTCCCCTCAAAGGGGAGGCAGTAATCCCACACACCTTTAACTTCAATTCCTCCGCCAAGTTAGCTACTTTAGATATAGCTTCTTTTTGAAATTCTTCTTTCCTAACCACCCCGCCTTTACCTACCTTACCCCTCCCCACCTCAAACTGAGGTTTGATGAGAGCAAGGATTTCCCCCTTCCCATTGAGTAAAGAGCTAATCACCGGAATAATCTTATCCAAGGAGATAAAGGAGACGTCAATAGTGGCCAACTCAGGTTTTTCTCCTAAATCCTCCGTGCATAGATAACGGGCATTCTTCCTCTCTAAATTCACTACCCTCCCATCACGGCGAAGATTCCAGGCAAGCTGCCCATAGCCAACATCAACGGCATAGACTTTCTTAACTCCATTCTGAAGGAGGCAGTCGGTAAAACCTCCCGTGGATGCTCCAATGTCAACGGCCACCTTGTTCTTTACTTCAATCCCGAAATCCTGCAGAGCTTTCTCTAATTTAAGGCCACCCCGACTAACATAAGGACAACTTGGCTCTTTAATCTCAATTTCTGCTCTTGCGGAGACCATCCGGCCTGGCTTATCGGCCCTCTTCCCATCAACCAGAACAGAACCAGCTAAGGCCTCCCTCTTCGCTTTCTCCCGGGTAGGGGACAACCCCCTTTCCACCAAGACCTTATCCAACCTCTCCTTCATATTTTGAGCCCCTGTCCATGATTAAGTCTGCTATCTCTTCCAAAACCTTCCCTTTTTTGCCAAAGATGGAAAGCTGTGCTTTAGCCTCTTTAATCAGCTCGGTTGCTTTCTGCTTTGATTTCTCCAACCCAAAGATGGCGGGATAAGATGTTTTTCCTTTTCCTCCGGCCGCATCCTTTTCCGCATCATCAGCATCAAGGATATCATCCACTATCTGGAAGGCAAGACCGATACTCTGCCCGTAGCGGGAGAGTGCTTCTATTTCTCTCGGCTTACCTCCGCCTAAAACAGCCCCTGCTTTGAGGCAGACTTCCATCAGAGCTCCAGTTTTTCGACGGTGGATGGATTCAAGTTGGGGTTGAGTGATATCTTCCAACTTAAGGTCATCTACCTGCCCGCCGATCATACCCCGAGTTCCAATGGCCCGGGTAATTTCCTCTATGATTGACAGAGCTTCCTCTTTTTTCACCCCTTCCACCTGGCCATTGCGGCTCAATAGATCAAAAGCTAAGGTGAGGAGAGCATCTCCAGCTAAAACAGCTATGTCTTCCCCAAAAGCCTTATGGCAACTTGGTCTGCCCCGCCGCTCGTCATCGTTATCTAAGGCTGGAAGGTCATCATGAATTAAGGAATAAGTGTGAATAAGTTCCAGAGCACAAGCAGTAGGAAGGATTTTCTCGGTA
Source organism: bacterium (assembly GCA_023130215.1). Taxonomy (GTDB): domain Bacteria; phylum NPL-UPA2; class NPL-UPA2; order NPL-UPA2; family JAGMAN01; genus JAGMAN01. Next base: position 1,202 of record JAGMAN010000022.1, on the reverse strand, counting down.
TCAGCGCCCACTGCTTCAGCCGCCGAAAGGGTTAACATTGGCCTGAGCCTTTTCCCTCCGGGAAAGAGAGCGGACCTCATTGCCCGATGAATTATCTCCGGCGGCTCGGACTCTGGAGGAAGATACTTATCCAAGGCTTCATCCATTAACTTCTTCTTCTCATCCCGGTAGCTCTGAAAATCCATCAGAACAAAAGCTCTTTGTCCCCTTCCTTTCCTTTCTCGACTTCTAGTGCTTCCTCCTCAAGCTTTGAAGCATCAAATGGCTTTTTCTCTTTCTTTCCACCCTCAGACTTTACCAAGACCTCTACCTTTTTCTCTGCCTCTTCTAATTTCTTAGTGCAAATCTTGGCCAGTTTCATCCCCTCCTCATACTTCTTCACCGCCTCATCCAGGGACAAATCTCCCTTCTCCAAATCTTCAACAATATTCTCCAATTTCTTCAAAGCCTCCTCAAACTTTACCTCAGCCATAATTTCACCTCTTAATCTTCTCTACCCTGGAGAGAAAACTTCCTTCCTTTACCATCGTCTCTATCTCATCCCCTGCCTTTAAAGCGTCTGCCTGCTTGATTATGGCCCTCTCCGGAAGCTTTAGCGAGATACTATAGCCACGGCTGAGGATGCCCAGCGGACTCAGGCTCTCTAACTTTCCAGCCACTCGGGCAACTCTCTCCCGGCTAAGCTCAAGGAGATGAGACATGGTAGTGGCTAAATTCTTGGCTAAATCGTCTACCCTCTGCTGATATTGCTGAATGGTCTCCTTCGGCCGGCGGAAGGCATAGCTCTCCTTAACTGCTACGAGCCTGTTCTTAAAAAGGGCTAAGGTGTTCAATATACCTGATTTCATTCTACTTTGAATGACCTCTATCTTATTAACTAATTCCTCCTTAGATACTATTACTAATTCGGCGGCTGCAGAGGGAGTGGGTGCCCTGAGGTCAGCTACGAAGTCAGCGATGGTATAGTCTATCTCATGGCCCACCGCTGAGATGATAGGAATCCGGGAGCCATAGATGGCCCTGGCCACCACTTCCTCGTTAAAGGCCCAGAGGTCCTCTAAGCTTCCCCCTCCCCGGCCAACAATCATAACTTCTACTTCTCCCATCTCATTCAATTCATCAATGGCCAGGGCAATCTCCCCAGCGGCTCCCTCGCCCTGCACTCTTACCGGATTAAGAAGTATCTCCACATTGGAGAAGCG